>NZ_CP135136.1:300000-530980 GCF_037013735.1 Candidatus Legionella polyplacis | reverse complement strand
TTCTATTAAAAATACCGAAATTTTCAAAACTAAAATTAATTAATTTTAACACTTAAAATTATTAAAATCATATCATAACTATATGATTATTATTTTACTAATAATAATTTATATAAAATATATTTTATTAATATCTATATTTTAATCTTTAACAAGATATGTCAATCTATACAAAAAATTTATATATAAAAAATCTTTATAAAAATAAACATAAATACTAATCATTTTTAAATTCTTCTAATAAAATCATAAACAGCATCATAACAATAGGGCCAACAAATAACCCTAACAATCCAAAAGCCCTTAATCCTCCCAATATTCCAAAAAATATATAAAGAAACGGTAACTTAGTCGAACCTCTTATAAATATAGGTTTTATAAAATGATCTGCTATAAAAATAACTAACCCACCATAAACAATAACTATGATAGAAAATATAAAAGATCCTTTTATTAATAAAATAAAAGATACCATCATAAAAATAATAGGTACAGCAAATGGAATAATTGATGCAAATGCTGTAATAAATCCAGTTAAAACTGGAGTAGGAAACCCTACTAAAAAATAGCATAATCCCATAAAGATTCCAACTCCAAATCCCACTATTATCGTTCCATTAACTGTTGCACGTAAAGTATGAATCAATCTACAACTATAATAAATCCATCGATCACCTAAACAAAATTTTCCAATGCAATTAATTTGATTAATCCATTCATCAAAATTACAATAAAAAAAAACAAAATTAAAACAGTAAATACAAACTGAATTCCTCTATGAAATAGATCCATCCCTATTGTCTTAATATAAGAACTGGCCAATAAAAATAACAAATTAATATCATATAAAAGATTTTTAATATAATTTGGAGAATTAAAATAATTATTCCAGTACGATACAAGATCATTTCCAATAATTGGAATATTTTTTAAATAAACAGGAATATATATTTCTGCATAATTTAATTTTTGTAAATAAGTAATAAACACCTGTAATTCTTTTAATAAAAGAACTAATAAATAAATTAATGGAAATAAAAATAAAATTATAAAAAAAATAGTAAACACAAATGCTGATAATACATAAAAGCAACCAAACAATTTACGCCAATATATATAAATTGGATAAGTGGAAACTCCAATAATAAAAGCCCAAATTATAGATGGTATAAAATTATATATAATCTGTAATGTTAATCCAATTACCCCTAAAGATATTCCAATAATTATAATTTCTTTATAAATCTTATTCATAATAGATATTTATTAATACCTATAAACATATAACAAAAAATATTTACAATTGTCCTTAATTAAAAAAAATAATCTAATTTTTTTTAAAATTTATACATAAAATAAAAAAATCAATTCTATTAATTATTTTAATAGAAATGTTTATATCCAAAAGATTTAATAAATTTTATTTTGTTATTTGTAACAACACGTAATCCTAATTGATTTTCAATAGTACCAATCTTATAACAAACAAGATTATGTTTTTTTAATGAATCTAAAAAAAATCTTTCCATTTCCGATTTTACAGAAAAACATAATTCATATTCATCTCCTCCGTATAACGCTAAATCAATTGCATCATGACTAGCATACTTCATTACCAAAGGATGAATTGGAATAAAAGACTCTATTAAGCAAGCTCCTGTATTGCTAGCATTACAAATATGATTTAAATCAGCAATCAATCCATCTGAAATATCAATAGCTGCAGAAGCATAATTTTGCAAAAAGGTTATTAACTCTAATTTAGGAATAGGATTTTTTATTTTTCTAAATAAAATATCTTTATCTTCTTTTGAAATATGTTTTTTTTTTAAATATTTTCCTACCATATAAGGAATTCCTAATTTTCCACTAACATATATCAGATCCCTGTATTTGGCTCCATTACGATATAACGCTTTATTTTTAGGAACCAAACCATGTATAGTAATTGTTATAGACAAAAAGCCACGAGCAACATTTCCTCCTACTAAAACAATATTGTATTTCTTTAACACATTATAAAGCCCATTTGAAAAACGTTTAATCCAATTTAAATCTAAATTAGGCATAGTTAATGCTAAACTTATCCAACAAGGCTTTCCTGCCATAGCTATAATATCACTCATATTAACTACTACCGCCTTATAAGCAATATCATAAGGATCCCAAGAAGCAACAAAATGAGTATTTAAAACTAACGTATCAGTACTTACTAATAAATGCATTCCAGAAGGGACATTTAAACAAGCTGCATCATCCCCTATTCCAAAAATTACATTTTTATCACAATCAAAAGAAAATTGTTTTAAAAAAAAAAATCAATTAAATCAAATTCATCCATTCTATCATTAGATATAATACTTATACAATTTTAATATACTAAAAAAACAGCACATTAAATCTAATAAAAAACATCTCTTATTAAAAAAATTTTAATCTTGAATTAATTTTACAGTTTTTTTAAATTCAAACAACTGTTTTCTATCTAATTTTATATTAGCTAATCTCTTCTTTTTTTCTAAAATCACTGATTCTGGTGCATGATTAATAAAATTAAGATCAGAAAGCTTTAATTTAATTAAACTAATTTCTTGATCATATTTATTTATTTTATTAACTATTTTTAAAAAATTTTTTTTGCTATACAAAAAATCATGCAAAGGTATTACAATCAACAATCCATTAAAAAACGTAGAATAAAATGTTGAAAAACTACTCAAACAAAATCTATCGTAACTAATTAAATCTAAATTTCCCATATTTAACAATATATTATAATATTTTCTCAAATAATTTATATAAATCGGAGTTATATTCCTAATATATACTGAAATTAATTTATTAGAAGGTATAACAATATCTTTTCTAATTTTTCTAATACATTTAATAAAAAGGATTAACCATCCTATTTCACACTCTGCTTCAGAATCAATTAATTTTTTATTTTCTATAGGATATGAAGAAAATGAAATACTTTCAAACAATGAAGACTTAAAAAATTTTTTACTACTCTGATAAAATTCTTCTGTAATAAAAGGAATAATAGGATGTAATATTTTAATTATATTTATAAATGTATACAAAAGTACATTTTTTTTATATACTTTTGCAAAATCTAAAAGATCTGAGCTTTTTAAAATTATTTTTGAAAATTCTAAATACCAATCACAATATTCATGCCAAACAAAACTGTAAATTAAATTAGATAATAAATCAAATCTATATTTTGACATATAGTAATGTACTTTCTCTATACATCTTTGCAATCTAGAAATAATCCATCTATCGATAAAACATAAATTATCCTTTTCAAATAAAAAAGTATCATCAAAAAATATTTTTACACTACTATCTATATTAAAAAATATATAACGAGAAATGTTCCATAACTTATTGCAAAAATTTCTATATCCCTTTACTCTATTTACATCAAAATACACATTACTTCCTGTAGAAAAAAATGAACATAAAGAAAACCTTAATGCATCAGCGCCCATTGGAGGAATACCATCAGAAAATTCCTTATATGTCAACTCAGATACACTGCTATTTGATAGTCCTAACATAGGATTGCTAATCCTTTTTTTTACCAAATCATGTACTGAAATTCCATCAATAACATCAATAGGGTCTAAAATATTTCCTTTAGATTTTGACATTTTTTCACTATTATTGTCTCGAACTAAACCAGTAATAATAACTTCTTTAAAAGGAATTTTTCCCGTAAATTTCATTGACATAACAATCATTCTAGCAACCCAAAAAAAAATGATATCAAAAGCTGTAACTAAAACAGAAGTAGGATAAAATTCTTTAAATTCAGAAACATTATTGATCCATCCTAATGAAGAAAATGGCCAAATAGAGGCAGAAAACCAAGTATCTAACACATCTTCATCACGTTTTAAAAACAAATTTTTATCAAGATTATACTTTGATCTAACATCACTCTCACTATAACCTACATATATATTTTGATTGTTATCATACCATGCAGGTATACGATGTCCCCACCATAATTGCCTACTAATACACCAATCTTCAACATTTTCCATCCAATTTAAATATACTTTAATCCATTTTTCTGGAAAAAAACGAATTTTTTTTGTTTTTACAACATCAATCGCTGGTTTTACTAAATATCTCATTTTAACAAACCACTGATCACTTATTAAAGGTTCTATAATTGATCCAGATTTTTCTCCAAAAGGAATAGTAGTAACATATGGTTCAATTTTAAATAACATTTTATTTTTAAATAAATCATCCACAACTTTTTTACGAACTAAAAATCTATCTATTCCTCTATAATCAATAGGAGCATTATCATTAATTTTTCCTTGTCTATCAATAATGTTAATTATTGGTAAATTATGACGAATTGCCAATGAATAATCACTAAAATCATGAGCTGGAGTAATTTTCATACATCCAGTTCCAAATTCTTTTTTTACCAAAGAATCTGCAATTATTGGAATCACTCTATTACACAAAGGAACAACAACCTTTTGTCCTATAAGATGAAAATACCGCTCATCATTAGGATGAACAGCAATTGCAACATCTCCTAACAATGTTTCTGGTCTACTTGTAGCAACAATAATATAATCATTATTATTTTCTAACCCTAATATAGGATATTTAATAAACCATAAAAAACTTTTTATCTCCTTATTTATTACTTCTAGATCTGAAATAACAGTATTCAATTTAATATCCCAATTTACTAAACAAGATTTCTTATATATTAATCCTTCTTCATATAACTGAATAAAAATTTTTTTTACAGAATAAGATGATTCTTCATCCAAAGTAAATCGCTCATTATTCCAATTTAATGAAAAACCAATACGTTTCATTTGCCATCTTATATAGCTAGATAACTCTTTCTCCCATTCCCATACTTTTTGTATAAAAATTTTTCTTGATAATTTTTTTCTTAAAATACCTAAATCTTCTAATTTACGCTCTATAATCAATTGAGTAGAAATCCCAGCATGATCCATGCCAGGTTTCCATAAAACTTTCTTCCCTAACATTCTATTATATCTAATTAAAACATCCATTAAAGTTTGCTGAAATGAATGACCAATATGTAAGGGGCCAGTAATATTTGGAGGTGGTAATATAATACAATATCTCTCATCTTTATTATGAGAATTATATTTACAATCATCCCATATTTTACAGATTCTTTCTTCTATATCCTTAGGTATATATATTTTTTTCATAATAATTTAAAATAAATATAAAACTTAAAATATAAATATTTAATGTTAATTAAATTACAAAATATTTATAAAAAATTATAAATACAAACATATTTTTAAATTATATATTAAAATTTCTATTTATAGAATAGACATAAAATCCAAAATTTATAATTAAAATAATTAGAAATTTATTAAAGATTTCAATTTAAACATTATTAAAATTAATTTTTTAATCAACAATTATCTTTCACTAGTTTTGAATTCTAATTTCAAAGAATTTCCTATTAGATTTAAATCTTTAATAAAAGAATTTAATAAATAACGCTTATAATTTTTCGTTATTAAATTAAGATTATTTCCATGTATAACAATAGTTAAAGGATTTAATCCTCCTATATGAGCAAACTTTAATTTTGCCAAATTATTTTTATTAAAAAAAAATGAATTATATTTTTTTGTAAATTTTATTAAAAGAAAAGTTAATTGAGAAGTAGAAAAATTCTTTGTAGTCGAAAAAAAAAATTTTTTAATATCTTTTTTTAAAAGAGTTACTCCTGAACCATACAAGGCAGAAACAAAATAAATTTTTAAAATACATATGAAAGCCAATTTTTTTTTTAAATATAAATAAAAATTTTTTTTATCTTTTTTATTTAAAAAATCCGATTTATTAACAACTAATATAAACGCCTTATTATTTTTTACAATAAATCTTAACAAATATGTATCTTGAAAAGATACTCCAGTAGTAGCATCTAAAATTAAAATACATATTTTAGATTCTTCTATTACCTTTAATGATTTAAAAACAAAAATTTTTTCCATCATATTACTGATTTTAGACACTCTACGTATACCAGCGGTATCGAATAAAATACAATCAATCGTACTAATTTTAAAAAACACAGACACACTATCACGAGTAGTCCCAGGTAAATCATGTACTATAGCTCTTTTTTTATTAAGAAAAGCATTGATAAGAGTAGACTTACCTACATTTGGTTTCCCTACAAAAGCAATTTTAACAAAATTATTAATTTTACCCTTTTTATTATTTTTAGAAAAAGTTAATATATTAAATAAGCTTTTCAATAAATTAGATATACCTTTTTTATAAAGAGCAGAAATAAAATGTATATAATTAAATCTAAAACCTAAAGATTTAAAATCCATAGATAAACATTCTTTCATACTTAAATTCTCTGTCTTATTAACTACTAAATATATAAATTTATTAATTTTTTTTAAATATTTAATAATATTTTCATCTAATAAACTTATTCCAGATTTACCATCAACTAAAAACAATATACAATTAGATTCCATTAAAGCAATGTTTATTTGTTGAAATTGCAAACTACTAATTAAATCTTTTCCAAAGGAAAAACTACTAGTATCAACTATAGTAAAATAATAATTTCGAAAATTAACTATTCCATAATGTCTATCTCTAGTTAACTGAGAAAAATTTGAAGTTACTATACTATTTGATTTCGTTAATACATTAAATAACGTAGATTTACCTACATTTGAAGCACCTACTAAAGTAACTATAGAACTCATAATAAAATTTCTCTAAATTTTTATAAAAATTAAAAATAATCTTTATATAAAAACTAATTTATTAATTTCATTAATATAAAATCGTATATACACATATCTTTAAACAATTTAATTTACTAAAAATCAATTAAAATAATTTTGTATTTACAAATTCTTCTCTTTTAAATAATCAATTAAATCCTTTTGAAGTAAAGTAATTTGTTTTTCAGATTTATGTAAATTTTTAACGCTTACTTCTCCATTAAAAGCTTCTTTTTTACCAATAATTAAAGCATACTTAGCACCACTCATATTAGCCTTTTTAAATTGTTTTTTTAAATTCCGATGAAATATACTAAAAATAATTTTCCACTCTAAATTAAAATCACGCAAAGACTCTGATATCAGTAAAAACTGTTTTATTGCATCTTCTTGATGAACAACAATGAAAAATAAAATAAACTTTTTTTTATAAAAACTTTTTTTTAATGTTCTTAATAACAAAATTAAACGTTCCATACCTATCGAGAATCCAATAGCAGGAATACTATTTCTACCTAAATATTGAGTTAACAAATCATAGCGACCGCCGGCACAAATAGTTATTTGTTTTCCCAACTTCTCACTATACCATTCAAAAACTAAATTATTATAATAATCTAATCCTCGTACTAATAAAGGATTAATAAAATATGTAATTCCAAAATAGTCAAGCCTAGAACAAAATAAATTAAAAAAATATTTATTTTTATAGTCTAAAAAATCAAATAATTTAGGAGCATCTTTTAATAAAGATTGAATTTTTAAGTTTTTACTGTCAAGAATCCTAATAGGATTATTAATTAACTGAAATTTACTATGTTCGTCCAAACAATTTATATACAATTTAAAATAATCACGCAAAGCATTAATATATTTTTTTCTTTCTTCAATTGTTCCAATAGTATTAATTTGCAATTTGATATAATTATCAATGCCAAGTAATTTCCATAATCTAGAACAAATAAAAATTAATTCTAACTCAATATAAAATCCTGTGATACCTATAGCTTCTACACCAAATTGATAAAATTGACGATAACGACCCTTCTGAGGTTTCTCTCTTCTAAACATCGGACCTAAATACCATAATCTTTGCTTCCTGCCATTAGAAATCAAATTATTTTCTATACAAGCTCTGACACAACCTACTGTACCTTCTGGTCGTAAACTTAAACTATCTCCATTTTTATCAATAAAAGTATACATTTCTTTTCGTATAATATCAGTAACTTGACCAATAGATCGTGCAAAAAGTTCAGTTTTTTCAATCAACGGTAATCTTATTTCTTCATACCCATATTGAGATACTGAATAAATCAATATTGATTCTAATTCTCTCCAAAAACATGTATCTAACGGTAAAATATCATTTATTCCTTTTATTGAAAAATTTTTATTAATCACTAAAGTCTCTTTTATTTTAAAATTAATATTTTATCAATCAATTTAAATAAAAAATATTTTTTATATTAAAAATAACTATTTTTTAATTATCAATTAATTAATTAAAATTAAATTTATCAAAAAAAATTAAACTAAATAAAATTTTAATAACTAAAGAAATATATAAATTTTAAATTTCATTAATAATAACAAAATATATTAAAATATGTACCTACAAAAGATAGGATCCAATAATAAACGAACAATTAAAAATTATTTTCTTTTAAAAATATGAAAAATCTCCAAACTAATTCTAAGATAAAACAATCTTATTTTTATATAATAGAATTATGCATAATAACCTTCTTAATTATATCATTTTTAAGATTATTTTATTTACAAATTTATCAACATTCATATTTTAATAATTTATCACTGAAAAATCATACAATTAAACTTCCAATCCTTCCAAGTAGAGGAATGATTCTAGATAGATCAGGAAAAATATTAGCAGAAAACATTCCAATATATAATTTAGAAATTAACTTTAATCATATCAGAAACATAAATAAATTTTTTAAAAAAATAAAAAAAATTTTACCATTTATTCAAACAACAACTTTAAAAAAACTTCTCTCATTAAAACATAAAAAATATTATTTTAAACCTTTAATTTTAAAAAAAAAATTAAATAATAATGAAATTGCTATATTTTTGCAAAATCAATATCAATTACCTAATCTTCATATAAAAATAAAGTTTATACGCTATTACCCTCTTAAAGAAGCAACAGCACATATCTTAGGTTATATAGGATATATAAATACAAATGAAATTAAAAAAATAAAATCAAAAAACTATAAAAACATTACTTTAATTGGCAAATCAGGTATTGAAAAATTTTATGAAAATAGATTGCATGGAAAATCTGGATATAAAGAATTTGAAATAAATTCAAAAAGAAAAATAATAAAACTACTAAGAATTAAAAAACCTATTCCAGGAGAAACACTTTATTTAACTATTGATTCATATTTACAAAAAATTGCATATCAAATCATAAAAAAACAACAAGGTACAATTATTATAATGAAACCTTATAGTGGAGATATTTTAGCAATGATCAGCTCTCCAAGTTTTAATCCAAATTTTATTGTTAATACAATTACAAAAAACAAATATAAAAAACTTCTATTGAAACAAAATAATTCATTTTACAATAGAGCAATTCAAGGAACATATTCGCCTGCATCAACAATTAAACCATTTATAGCAATAGCTGGATTAGAAAAAGGTATAATTAATCCTAATAAAACAATATACGATCCTGGATCATTTCATATTATAGGTACTCGACAAATTTATCATGACTGGAAAAAAAATGGACACGGAAAAGTAAATCTTCACAAAGCAATAACTGTATCTTGTGATACATATTTTTATCAACTAGGTTATAAACTAGGTATTTTATATATTGAAAAAATGTTAAAAAAATTTGGATTTGGACAAAAAACTCATATTGACTTAAATAACGAATCTATAGGATTAACTCCTAATAAACAATGGAAAAAATATAATAAAAAAACTTCTTGGTACTTAGGAGATACAATAATTGCATCTATTGGACAAGGATTTATATTAACATCACCGATACAATTAACAAATGCAACTGCTATGATTTGTCAAAATGGAAAAAAATTTAAACCTCATCTATTAATGAAATCTGTCAATTATAATCATAAAATTTTTTACTTTCATAAAACTGAAGAAACTTGCTTACATTTAAAGTCCAATAAATATTGGAAAATAATAATTGAATCTATGAAATCTGTTATAACAAGTCATGAAGGTACAGGATATAATAATTTTGGAAAATATAACAATAATTTTACTATATCTGCTAAAACAGGAACAGCACAAATATATAAAAAATATCTTTTAAAAAAAAATAAATATTTAAAAAATAATTCACTATTTATAGGATTTGCCCCTGTAAATAATCCTAAAATCATAATTACAGTAATTATTGAAAATAATCATAATGCAACACTTATAGCATATAAAATTTTAAATAATTATTTTAATCATTATAAAAAATAATAATAATTTCAATCCTCATGAACTATTTTTTTAAAAAAACATACAAAAAAATCATTCAATCTATAATTAAAAATACTTTTTTATTAAGCTTAATTATATCATTACTCATATCTGGAATAATTACTTTATATAGTGCATCTCATCGAAATTACCATTTAATTTTAAACCAATTAATAAAAATTTTTTTTTCATTTATTATAATGTTAATAATATCTACTATTCATCCAAATAAATTAAAATCTATATCTCCCTATATATATATATTAGGAATAATTTTATTAATTATCGTTATTTTTTTCGGAACAAAAAAAAATGGAGCTAAACGTTGGATTAATCTAAAACTATTTCAATTTCAACCATCAGAAATTATGAAAATAGCTATACCTATGATGTCAATATGGTATATTGACTCTATATATAATAAGCCAATAACTATTTTAAACATTTTTTTAATTAAAATTATAATTTTAATTCCAACTATCCTTATCTTTAAAGAACCAGATTTAGGAACAGCAATGATAATATTTATTCCTAATTTTAGTATATTTTTTCTAATTAAAATTTCAAAAAAAAAAATTCTGTTAATTCTATTATTACCAATATTTTTAATACCTATATTATGGGAATCAATGTATAATTATCAAAAACAACGTCTAATATCTTTAATATTTTCTAATAATCATAAAAATAATAAATTTTATTACCATACTATACAATCTCAAATAGCTATTGGATCTGGTGGTTTATTTGGAAAAGGATGGTTAAAAGGATCTCAATCCTATTTAAATTTTTTGCCAGAACGTACAACAGATTTCATATTTGCTGTTAATTGCGAAGAATTTGGTTTATTTGGAGGTGAATCCATCATAATTCTAATTACATTAATTTCTATACAAAGCATATATATATCAAAAAAAAACTGTAATAACTATTGTAAATTACTAGGAACAATAATAACAATAAATTTTTTCATTTCTTCTTCAATCAACATCGGAATGGTAATAGGAATTTTCCCAATAACAGGTATTCCACTACCATTAATAAGTTACGGAGGAACATCAATAACAATATCTTTAATAAGTTTTGGAATATTAATGTCAATTAATTCTTATCAAACATTGTTTTCTAATACCTAAAAAATTACTAACATTAATTATATTATTACTTTAATAACATTCATATAAATATTAAAATTTTACATAAAAATTCTTAATTATATTTCATAAACTTTAATATTATTAAACTTAATTTTTCCATAAATATGTTATATATATAATATATTTTTGAAGATTTTATAAAATAACTATAATTTGATTCAATTAAAAATTTTTCAGATAAAAAAATCATTAAAAAAACTAAAAAAAATCCACGAAAAACACCAAAAATTACACCAATTAAATGATTTAAAAAATTAAACTCACAATACCGAATAATAAAAGATAATAAATTACAAACTACTTTCCCAAAAAATAATGTTATTAAAAAAATAATAACAAAAACACTTAACACTCTAATAACTTCATTTTCAATATAATCTTGTAACCAAATTACAATTTTTTTTGCATATGCTAAAGAAAACCATATAAACAAAAATACACTACTAATTTCTACTATTTCTTTTATAAAACCACGAACTCCCCCTACAATTGAGGAAATTACAATAATAATAACAGAAAATAAATCTATAAAATACGTATACAACTTTATTCTTTCCTATTCTTTATTAGAAATAATAATACATTACAAAATAACATCAATATAAAATTATTAAATTTAACTAAAAAATAAAAACAAAATTAATATCTTCTCTGTACTAAAATAATTCTATTCTATTCTAAATATTACTTTATTCTACTTATTTTTTATAATAAATAAAATATTTTATACGACAATAAATACTTTTAAAAGTACATCCATAAAAACAAATATTTAAATTAATAAATAATAACTACAAAATAGTGAATTATCTAAAAAAAAGAATCATAAAAATTTTAATACTCACTATGCATCAATATATCACATTAATTTATTAATTTAATATAGACAAAACAGAACTTACTGTAAGAAAAGATCCAAATACAATAATAAGATCTCCACTTTTAGCGATTCTACATGCAGAATAAAAAGATTCTACAGGATCTTTATGAAAAGAAAATTTTAAACAATAAAAATCAAATACATCTAATAATTGATCTTTAGAAACAGAACGTTCATTAAATAATAATGATATATACCAACAATCAACAATTTCTTTTAAAACACCTATCATATTAATAATATCTTTATCTTTAAATGCAGAAAAAACAGTATATATACATTTTCTATTCTTTAAATAAAAATTATCAACAAAAGAATATAAATATTTTACAGATTGTAAATTATGTGAAACATCTAATAAAATAAAAAAATGTTTTTTTATAATTTGTAATCTTCCAGGTAAATATGTATTTTTAATTCCAAAAGAAACTTTATTTAAATTTACAGGAAAATATTTTTTTAAACAAAAACTAGCCATAATAGCTGCAGATACTGAATTTTTATGTAAAAAAGGCATTGGAAATAAAAAATTATCTTGTTTATATGAAAAATAAAAATTTTTTTTATCTAAAAAATAATTATAATCACGACCAAGAATATATGTAGGACAATTTAATTTCATACTTTCTATTAATAATCTTTCCGGTATATCATTATCTGCAAAAATAAATGGCTTCCCCTCTCTTAAAATACCAGATTTCTCATATGCAATACTTTCCCTATCAGATCCCAAAAAATTCTGATGATCAAAATCAACTGTAGTAATGATCGATAAATCTGAATCAATAATATTAACAGCATCCAATCTTCCACCTAATCCTACCTCTAATATTATTAAGTCTAAAAAATATTTTTTAAAATACCATAATGCTGCTAATGTAATCATTTCAAAACTAGTTAATTTTAATTGATCTCTGACTTCCTCCACCGCATAAAAAGCTTTGCATAAAGATTCATCACTAATTTGTTTATTATTAATTTTAATTCTTTCATTAATTTTAAATAAATGAGGAGAAGTATAACTACCAACATTATAACCTAAAGATATGTAAATTGATTCTAAAATTGCTACTGTAGATCCTTTTCCATTAGTTCCAGATATAGTAATAACTTTTCTATTATTCTTTAAAAGACCAAGCTCTTCAGCAACTAACTTCACTTTATCTAGTCCTAATTTAATTCCCAAATGACAATTAAATCCAATTTTATCTAACCAATCAACAAGTACAAACTTTTTATAATCTTTCATACAAACTTACCTAAAAATTTTGAAATTAATCCAAAAATAGTTGCTCTTAAATCTTTTCTTTGTACAATCATATCAATATGTCCATATTTTAAAAGAGTCTCACTTTCCTGAAAACCCTTAGGAAGTTTTTCTCTTAAAGTATCTTTTATAATTTTCGAACCAGTAAAACCAATAATAGAATTTGGTTCAGCTATAATAATATCTCCCAAATTAGCGAAACTAGCAGAAACACCACCCATAGTAGGATCAGTTTGCACTATTATCAATGGCAACTTTTCATTAAAAAATTTAGTAAGTACCATAGATGTTCTAGCCATTTGCATTAATGCAATTAATCCTTCTTGTATTCTAGCCCCTCCGCTAGCAATAAAACAAATAAAAGATCTTCTTTCAGAAATTGCAATATAGATGGATTGAATAAATTTTTCTCCAACTATAAACCCCATTGATCCACCCATAAAATTAAATTCAAATGCACCTGCTATAATAGGAATATTTTTTAATGTACCTTTTACTACTATAAAAGCTTCTTTTTCTCCAGTATATTTTTGCGCTTGACTAATTCTATCTCTATACCTTTTAACATCTTTAAATTCTAAATAATTAACTGGCTTTAAAAATTTAACAATTTCTCTTCTATTTTTTTTATCCAAAAAAAAATTTAGCCTTTCCCTAGCTGTTAAACGATAATGTTTATTACAACTTGGGCAAACAGATAAATTTCTAATTAAAATATCTCTATACAATATGGACTTACAACTAACACACTTTATCCATAATATTTCATCAGAAACATTTTTTTTTTGAAAAACTTTTGTTTTTACTTTAGATAAAAATGATTTGTTAAACCAATTCATATTTCATTTAAAACAACAGAATTTAAACATCCACTTAAAATAAATCTAATACTTTCTAAATAGTATCTATTTTATAAACAGAATTATTAATTTGAAATTACAAAACTATAATTTTATCCCAATTGCTTTTTAATAATATACCCATTTAAATACAATCTAACTTATTTTTTTCAATCACTCTATTAAGTTTTAAAGCAAAAAAATTATTTTGAATAATCCGTAACATATCTGTACCAAAAAACTTTAAAAATAACTTAACCTGAATTGTATAATAACATCGATATTGTTTAATTTCTACCGGAAATTTAATCAAATTCTTTAATTTCTTATAAAAGAAAAATGCTAATTTCTTAGATTTAAAAGAGAAAATTTGAATTGTATCGTGAAAAATATAATCACCAATATTAATTACCTGTATTTCAACAGGAGCAATACCACTTTTTAATAAACCTAACTTAATAGCAGCTGCATAAGATACATCAATAATACGATTCGAATAAAATGGACCTCTATCATTAACTCTTACAATAACTGTATTACCATTATTTAAATTTTTTACCAATAAATAAGTTGGTAACGGTAATGTTTTATGTGCAGCGGTCATTGCATACATATCAAAATATTCACCACTGGAAGTACGTTTTTTATTAAAATCAACTCCGTACCAAGAAGCAATTCCACGCATTTTATAATTAATTACATGTTTCATAACTTTATAAACATGTCCATTAACTTTATAGTAATTTGGATTACCATGACTACTTAATATATGATATTTAGATTGACAAAATCTAAATATAAAACATTCTATTAATAATTTCTGAAAAGAAAACAAAATTTTTTTTCTAAGAAAATCAAAAATATTTTTATTTATATATTTAAAATAATTTGAAATATTAAATATCTTTATGGTATACAATGTACTTTTATGCAAATTATTTTGTAAATTAATACAAATTAGAAAAAAACATAATACAATAAATAAATTTATTTTCATAATATAAAAATAACTTGCGTTTACATTTAATTCAATTTTTAGATAAAATTAACATAAAACCTTATATTTATAAAAATATTTATTTTTCACAAAACTAATATGAAATTATCTATTTTAATTTATAAATTTTTTTTATTATTATTATTTATTCTAATTTTAATTAACAAAAATAATTTCTTATTTCAAATAGAAAATAATGTACTTGCAAAACCTCTGTTAAATAATTTTTCATCATTAATACCAATAAAAAACTTTAATAACAAAAAACTAATTTATATAAATGCGAAATCTTATATTCTCGTTGACACCAATAGTGGAAACATAATTACTGAATTTAATAGCGAAAAAAAAATTTTTCCAGCTAGTCTAACCAAATTAATGACTTTATATATTATATTTCATGCTATAAAAAATAAAGAAATTAATTTATGCAATCAAATAAAAATTAGCCATAAATCATGGTCTACAAAAGGATCAAGTATGTTTTTAAAGGAAGGACAAAAAGTATCTATTAAAAATCTTTTACAAGGAATAATTGTAAACTCTGGAAATGATGCTTGTGTAGCTATCGCAGAATATTTAAATGGAAATGAAACTAACTTTGCTAACATAATGAATCAACAAGCTAAAAAACTTGGTATGATCAATACTCATTTTACCAACAGCACAGGACTACATGATCAAAAATTATACAGTACAGCCAAAGACATAGCCATATTATCTCGTGCTTTAATAAATAATTTTTATCAATATTATAAGTGGTATAAAAAAAAATCGTTTACCTTCAACGGAATTAAACAATTTAACCGTAATAATTTATTATGGAAAAAAACAAGCTACGTTGATGGAATTAAAACAGGTTACACAAAAGAGTCAAAATACTGTTTAGCATCATCAGCGCAACATAATAACATGCGACTATTAGTAATTATCATAGGATCTCCAAATAATAAATCTAGATTTCAAGATAGTGAATATTTATTTCATTACGGATTTCAGTTTTTTAAAACCTTTTTAATATATAAAAAAAAGAAAACCATTGCAAAAATTCCTATTTACAATGGACAAACTGCATTTATACCAATAGGAATAAATAATAATCAGTTTATAACATTGTATAAACAAAATCATAAACCAATAAATATTGTGTTTAAAATTATCAATAATTTACAAGCTCCAATTCGTAAAGGAAAAAAAATTGGAGAATTAATAATTAGTACTAATGAATTTAAAACTACACAACCACTATATACACTAACAAATATAAAAAAAGGGAATTATCTTACATGCATAAAAGATTACATTATTTTAAAATTAAAAAAACATATATATAAAAATCAATATAATTATATCTATAAGAAAATAACTTTAAATAATTAAATACAATTTAACATTGTATACTATGATAGTATAAATTTTATATATAACTATGATAAAAATTCGATACTTGGGAATAGAACACTATTCTATAACTTTTGAAAAAATGAAAAAATTTACTTCTTCAAGAAATCAAAATTCGGAAGATGAATTATGGTTATTAGAACATCACCCAATATACACTCAAGGTCAAAACGGAAATCCAAAAAATATTTTAAATGTAAATAATAACATTCCAATTTTTCAAAGCGACAGAGGTGGGCAAATTACTTATCATGGTCCAGGACAACTTATAGGATATATACTAATAGATCTTAAAAGAAAAAAAATGGGAATAAAAAAATTAATTGATTCTATTCACATATCTTTAATCAATTTACTAACAAATTATTCTATTCCAGCTTCAACAAAAAACAACAACCCAGGAGTTTTTATAAAAAATAAAAAAATCGCATCAATAGGATTAAGAATAAAAAATAATTGCACTTATCATGGATTTTCATTAAACGTATCAATGAATCTTAATCCTTTTAAAAATATTAATCCATGTGGATTTAAACAACTTGAAATGACACAAATAAGTAACTATATTCCTAATATTAGTATGAATACCATTATTAATGCATTCATAAGCAATTTTACAAACCAAATTAAAATTTATGAAAATAACACTTCTATTAAATCATATAATTATACTAAAAACATGGATTTATAACCATCCTATTTGTTTGCTGATAGCTATTTTCTTTATTTCTTTGTTAGAATCTATAACAATTATTGGAAATATAATACCTGGATCAATATTAATTACAAGCATCGGATTTTTTATAGGATTAAAAAAAAATATACGTATTGATTTAGCTATCTTAATATCTTCATTAGGTATTATATTTGGAACTGAAATTAATTATATAATAGGACTTTGTCTTAATAAGTATATTAATATATATCCATTTTATAAATATCCTAAATGGATTAACAATGGAAAAAAATATCTTATTAAAAATGGAGTAAAAAGTTTATTTATCAGTAAATTTATAGGACCATTACGCCCTAATATTCCAGTAATATCAGGATTATTAAAAATGAATCATAAATTGTTCTTTTTTATTAATATATTTTCTGCAATTATTTGGTCTATTATATTTTTAATACCAGGAATATTATTTCATTCAAATAACATCAAATTAATTATAAAAAAAATATTTACTTAAATAAGTAATATATAAATATATTGTTTTTTATATATTCGACAACAAAAACTTACAATATACTTTTTTTTATTCTATATAAAACACGACTAGCAGAATTTTGTTCTGCTTGCTTTATAGTATTCCCAAATCCTATTTCAGATATATTTAAATAACTAACATTACACATTATATAAAAAATTTGTTTATGTATTTTTCCACATTTCTTAATTAATTTATATTGAGGTATAGGTTTTTTCCTAGACTGTAATAATTCCTGCAATTCTGTTTTTGCATCTTTTAAATTTAAAAGTAAAATGCTTTTTGATAAGCGAAATTTATACAACCTAAAAATTAATTTTTTAACTTCTACCATTCCACCATCAATATATACCGCCGCAAATATTGCTTCTAAAGTATTTGATAATATGGAAGCTTTATTTAATCCTCCACTTTTAACTTCTCCAATGCCTAAATTCAAAAATAATTTTAATTTTATTTCTGATGCAATATTAAAAAGCATTTCTTTTTTTACCAATAATGACCTTATTTTACTCATTTCTCCTTCGTTTTTATATGGAAAAAGTTGAAAAACTTTATCAGAAATAATAAAATTTAAAATAGAGTCTCCAAGAAACTCAAATCTTTCATTATTTTTCTTTCCAGCGCTACAATGTGTCAATGCCTTCTTTAACAAAAAAATATTTTTAAAATTATAACCTAACTTTTTTTCCAACAAATTTATATTTAAAAAATTTGACATATATTTATGTAATTTTACATAAAAAATATTATATCTACTAATATCTTAGATCAATGTTACAATATTGATCTAATAAATTATTTTTCCTATTCTATTCCAACGAATACCTATATACTTTTCATAAAAACTTATCCATACGAACATAACTTTCCCTATCAAATATTTATCATTAACCAATCCCCAAAAACGACTATCAAAACTATTATCACGATTATCACCCATTACAAAATAATAATCTTTTGGAATTACAATTTTAAAATCTTGATTTTCTATATCAGGACGTAAATAAATATCATAAATCTTACTATCCAACATTTCCTGACAACGTTTAACAATACTATTAGAACTTTCATCAATTTCATATCTAAGAAAAACTTGTTTAACAATCTTTTTATTAATTGTTAATACCTTATTATGATAAATTATTTTATCCCCTGGAATACCAATTATTCTTTTTACATAATTCAACTTAGGATTAATAGGCCAATGAAATACAATAATATCTCCTCTTTTTGGTTTGTTTTTAAACAACAACCTATGCCCACTTCCTATGGGAGACCTTAATCCATAAATAAATTTATTAACCATAATAAAATCACCTACCATTAAAGTAGGTTCTAAAGAACCAGAAGGAACATGAAATGGTTCAAAAATAAAAGAACGAACTAAAAAAACAAATAAAAATACCGGTAAAAAAGAAGATAAAAAATTAATACTATATTTATACTTGGAATGTAAAAAAAGATTATTTTTAAGAATAAAACAATTAAACAAATAAACTATACCAACTAAAATGGATAATAATAACAATATAAAATTAAAATTCACATACATATATTATTTTTTTTAAATTTAAATATTTCTATAAATATTTCTTTGGAAATATTCACATTTCCTATTTTTTTCATCCGTTTTTTACCATACTTTTGCTTATTAAGTAATTTATTTTTTCTAGAAACATCACCACCATAACACTTATCTACGACATTTTTTCTAAATGCTTTAATTATTTTTTTAACAATAATACGATTATTTACAGAGCTTTGAACAACTATATCAAACATTTGCCTTGGAACAATATTACATAATTTTTCTACAATATTCTTTCCATAATAATATGCCATATCTTTTCTTATAAACACCGAAAAAATATCAATAATTTTCTTATTTATTAAGATGTCCATTTTTACTACATTAGATAATTGAAATTTTAAAAAATTAAAATAAAGCGAAGCATAACCATTACTTTTTGATTTTAATAAATCAAAAAAATCTAAAATCACATTGTTCATTGGAAAATCATATACTAAAAAAACTTGAAAAGTATCATAAGTAATAGAAACTTGAACCCCACAATATTTTATACATAAGTTAATAATTTTCCCTAAATAATCATATGGAACAATAATATTAGCTCTAACAATTGGTTCTAATACTTGTTTTACATAATTAAAATCCAAAATCCTAGAAGGTCTATCAACTAATAATAATTTTCCATCTTTTGTTAAAACTTGATAAGCTACCGTAGGTATAGTAGAAATTACACTTAAATTATATTCTCGTTTTAACCTTTCTTGTATAATTTCCATATGAAGTTTTCCAGAAAATCCACAACGAAATCCACATCCTAATATTTCAGAAAATTCATCTTCAAAAAACAAAGATGCATCATTAAGCTTTAATTTTAATAAAGCTTTTTTAAAAAAATCTATATCATTATTATCTGATAAAAATAAACTAGAATATATTTTAGGATTAGAGCATTTAAATTTTAATAAAGGCACACATGCTGACACATCATTTTTAGTTAACGTATCACCAACTAAAAATAAATTATTATCTATGTTTTTAATCCCAGATACTACATAACCAACTTCTCCAGATTTTAAAACAGTCTTCTTAATACGTTTTGGAGTAAAAATTCCTATATCATCTGCAACACAAGTCTTTCCATTAGACATTATTTTCAATGAATCACCTTTTTTTATAAAACCATGCATAACTCTTACTAAAAAAACTATACCTAAATAATTATTGAACCAAGAATCTATAATTAAAGCTTGTAATGGAGAATTAATATCACCCTTAGGGTGAGGTATATTGTCTATTATACTTTCAAATAAATTATTAATTCCTAATCCAAATTTAGCACTAACTTGTAATATATTATTTATTTTTATTCCAACAAGATCTTGAAACTGATTTAATATATGATCCAAATCCATTTTATTAGTAAGATCAATCTTATTTAAAACAGGTAATATTTTTATAGATTTATTAATAGCTTCTCTACAAACTCCAATAGTTTGAGCTTCAATACCCTGAGTTGCATCAATTAATAAAATCGCACCTTCACAAGCTGATAAAGCTCTAGATACTTCATAAAAAAAATCAATATGACCAGGAGTATCTATAATATTAAATAAATATGAAATACCAGAACGAGATATATAATTTAAAGAAACACTTTGTGCCTTAATTGTAATACCGCGTTCTCTTTCAATATCCATAGAATCCAATACTTGATTCATCATTTCTCTATCAGATAAAGTTCCACAACTTTGAATAAATCGATCAGCTAAAGTAGACTTCCCATGATCAACATGTGCAATAATAGAAAAATTACGAATATTTTTCATATAAATATAAAAAATTTGTTTTAAAATTTTTAATAATAAAAAATAAAAAATTAAAAATATAAACTTTATTAAAAAAAAATATTTTTAATTTATATTAAATAAAAATAAAAAACTCATACAATAAAAACGTCTCCAAGGGGATTTGAACCCCTGTTACCGCCGTGAAAGGGCGATGTCCTAATCCGAACTAGACGATGGAGACATATTTTTCTAACAAACCTTTACAAATGCATTCTAAAAATTAGAATATTATATGAAATAATTTTTAATTTGTAAAAGTACAATATTTTATTAATAAAACTAATGATTACATAAAAAACAAAAAAATCTTTTCAATTAAATAACTTTAAACTTTCTTTTAAACGTAACAATACACGTTTTTTCCCTAAAAAAATAAATATTTTTTTAATTGAAAATGAACAATCATTTCCAGTTAATATAACACGTAAAATTTGTATCACATTATTAACAGTAATATTATTTTTGATACTTAATTTCTTAACAAATTCTAATATTTTATTTTCATTCCAGTCATCTAATAATGTCAATTCTTTTTGTAATTTGATAAAAAAAGGTAAAAAACATAATTTAAAATACTTACCTACTAAACTCATATCATAAATAACTTTATTCTGATAAAATGTTCTACTATTTTCACAAATTTCCACTAAAGTATTATAACGACCAGACTGTACATTAAATAAATCAACTAATCTAGGACCATTATTCAAATTTATATTTAAAGCTCTAAAATATTCAAATAATATAGAATTTATCTCCTCCTCTGACATGTTTTTTTGATAATATTTATTTAACCAATATAATTTATCATAGCTAAACCTAGCATTGCTATGGTTAATGTTAGTTAAATCAAAATAATGAATCATATCTTCCATACTAAAAATTTCTTTATTACCATATGACCATCCTAATCGAACCAAACAATTTAATAAAGCTTGAGGTAAAATTCCCAATTTTTTAAATTTAATAATATCTACAGATCCACTTCGTTTAGATAAAGACTTTCCATCATTTCCAAGAATCATAGGTAAATGAGCAAAAACAGGAAGCTTTACATTTAAAGCATTAAATAAATTAATTTGCTTAGGAGTATTACTAATATGATCATTACCTCGAATAATATGAGTAACCTTCATATCAAAATCATCAACAACAGAAGAAAAATTATATGTTGGAGCTCCATTAGAACGAATCAAAACAAAATCATCTAATTCATTATTTTTTACATTAATATTTCCATAAACCTTATCACAAAATGATACGATACCAGATATAGGTGTTTTAAACCTTATAACTTGATAAATATCTTTTTTAAAAGAAAAATTCTTATCACGACAATATCTATCATATTTTGGTTTTTTATTATTATTAATTTGATTTATACGTAAAATATTTAATCTCTTTTGAGTACATCTACAATAATAAGCTTTTTTTTCATCTAATAACTTGGAAATAATCTCTTGATATCTAAAATAATTATGACTTTGATAAAATGGATTATTGTCATAATTTAAACCTAACCAACTCATACTAGATAAAATAGAATGAATATAATCTATTTTTATACGACTTATATCTGTATCATCAATTCTTAATAAAAATTTCCCATTAAAACGTCTAGCATATAACCAAGAAAATAACGCGGTACGTATACTACCTATATGCAAAAATCCAGTAGGGCTAGGAGCAAAACGAGTTATAACAAACATAAAATACTATTCCATAAAAAAATTTTATTTTATTAAAAATAAATTTGCTTCTACACATAATAATATAAATTTATGTATTTATAATTAGTTTTAAAATTTTAATTTCCATAAAATATAATTAATAAATTCTAATTAATTAAAATTAAGATATTTTTTAACCAAATCAATAATATTTTCTCTCAAATAGTTTAAATTAAAATAATTATCAATAATATTGAATATTACAGATACTATTATACCTAATAATATCACTATTAGCATAAGATTAATTACAGTAATTTTTTTTTTCATTATAGCCTCTTTATAAAGTAATTAAAATTATCTTTAATTTTTATTAATAAATAACATTCTCAAAATATATCTAATTTTATTGGTCATCAAACTAAATCCTAAACCTACTTAATATATAAATATTATTTTTTTTATATTAAAACCTATAAAAATAAAATTTTAAACAAAATAAAAAAATTTTTAAAAACATCAATTAATTTTAAATATTTCTATATAAAATTTTTATGAAAATATTTATTTCAAATTTAATAAAAATTAATAATTTTTACTATTATTAAAAACAACATATCCAATTAATTTTAATAATTTAAAACCAAATATCATAAAATTAAATTTTCTTAAAAAAAGAATTTTTTCAAATTTATAATTAAATTTTTATTTGTTTTACATGATCTTCTTTGATTACTTCTCCCAGAAAAATTTTTCCAACTTTTTGAAAACGTTTTATAGAATCTGTAACAAAATAATAAATTCTACTATTCAATATATCACTAAAATTAAATAAACTATTTTTTTTAAAAACCTTATATAAGGCAAAAGCAGTAGATATTGACGAATCAATTACTCTAATTCTTCTAGGCAAAATTTTTTTTAATAAAGACTTAAAAATATTAAAATGTGTACAACCTAATAAAATAATATCATCTTGATTGATATCACCTAAATAATACTTAAAAACTTCTCTAACAATAGAATTATCTATCATTCCTTCTTCTGCTAAATTTACTAAAACATTACATGGTTTGGATAAAATAGTAGCATGTGGGCAATTTTTACGAATATAACGTTGATATAATGTAGAATCAATAGTGGTTTTAGTAGCTAAAATCACTATACGATTATCTTTTATTACTGAAATTATTTTATTTAAAATAGGATCAATAACTCCAATAACTGGAAATAAATGAGAATATTTACTTTGTAAATAAGGTAAAGATACACTAGAAGCAGTATTACATGCAATAACTAACGCTTTAATTTTCTGTTTAATTAAAAAATTAACTGACCTTATAGTATAGTTATGCACCATATTCCTACTTTTAATTCCATAAGGAAATCTAGCTGTATCACATATATAAATAAATGATTCATTAGATAAAAATTTTTTTAATGAACGCAAAATTGTTAAACCACCAACTCCAGAATCAAATACACCTATTGGAAGTGAACATTTATCTTTCATAATTACATTAACTAATATAAAAATCTATTATTAATAATAAATAAAATTTTACTTATTTTTAATAATAAACTGAATATTAAAAAATAATAAAAAACTATTACATTATTTTTTTTCCAAAATATCTTTGTTTATCAAACCTAATGCAATTTCTTTAAGAGCAACTACTGTAATTTTATCTTTTTTACATTTTACCAATGGTTTTTCACCATTAATTAAAATATCTCTAGCACGCTTAGTTGCTAACATTACCAATTCAAAACGATTAGATACAAAATTCAAACAATCTTCTATTGTAACTCTAGCCATAACATTTAAATCCTAAACCTAATAATTTAAAATATATAATAACAACATAAAATAAATTTTTTATTTAAAAAATACTTTTAATACACACTAAATATAAAATAAATATTTACCTAATGAATATAAACAACATATAAAAATTATTTCCTATAAAGACAATAAAAAAGAAGAAAGTAAATCTTTATTATTTATCTTCTGATATCTCATTTTTAATCTATTTGCTAAAATAATAGCATATAATTCTAATATAGTATGATCCAAATCATCATTGATAATTAAATAATCAAATTCTTTCAAATGAATTACATCATTTTTAACATAACGCATTCTCTCATTAACAAAATTATAATCTTTATTTCGATTAAATAATCTATGTTTCAAAACTCTTAAAGATGGAGGTATAATAAAAATAGAAATAGTCTGATTAGGATATAGATATTTAATTCTTTTAACACCTTGCCAATTAATTGCTAAAATTAAATCTATACCATTATTAATAAATTTATTAATTTCCTCAAAAGAAATTCCATAATAATAATTAAATATACGAGCGTATTCCAAAAAAAATTTTTTTTTTTTCATTATAAAAAATTGTTTTTCTTTAATAAAGAAATAGTCAATACCTTCTTTCTCACCAGGTCTTATTGGTCTAGTAGTATAAGATATAGGAGCGCTGATATTATTAATTAAACGAACTATACTTTTCAATAAAGTTGTTTTTCCTCCTCCAGATGGAGAAGATAAAATAATTATATTACCTAAAGAAATTTTATCCATATTTTATTCAATATTTCTTATTTGTTCTCGTATCTGATCAACACAAACTTTCATCTCTAATCCAAGTTTTATAATTTTGATAAAATCTGATTTTGAAATTAATGTATTAACTTCCCTATAAATTTCTTGCATTAAAAAATCCAAATAACGACTTATAGATACTTTCTCTAATAAAATTTTTTCTATTTCACATAAATGAATCTTAATTCTATCTATTTCCTCATTAACATCTAACCTCATTACCATAAAAGCTACTTCTTGTGCAATACGCGATTGATTTTCTGAATTAACCGAAAATTTCTTAAGATTTAATAATATCTTTTTATACTTTTTTTTTAACAAAAATGAAGAATCATCTTTAATTAAATTAATATTTTTTTTTAATACTTCTATCCTAGAAATAATACATTCCTTTAAAGCATTTCCTTCTAGTTTCTTAACTTCTAAAAGCTTTATTACAGTTACTTTAAATAACTTTAAAATTCTTCTTATTAAGACTTTATCAAATTCAACATCTATTTGAACGATATTAGGCCAAGTTAAAATCTTACTTAAAGTTAAATCGTTCTTTATACCCTCACTTACAGAAATAGAATTCGTGGCATCAATTATTTTTTTTATTAACCTAATATCAATAAATATTTTTTGTTTTTTATAAAAAAAATTCTTAATTTTTAATAAACACTCTATCTTTCCCCGATTAATTTTTTTTTTTAAAATGTTTCTCAATGAATATTCTAAAAATTTAAACTTATCAAATAAAAAAAAAGACACATCAAAACATCTATAATTTAAAGATTTAATCTCCCAATAAATAATATAATCTTTAAAAATTTTTTGAGACTTTGCAAAAGCAGTCATACTATATATCATAATAAATCTATAGAAAAACAATAAAATACTAATATTTTTTATTAAGTAACAATATTTATTGTAATAAAAATAAAATTTTATTTCTTAAAATATTTTTTAGTTACATAAATTTAATGTAAAAAACATAAATCAATTTTTAAAAAAACATAATAAAATCTAAAAATAATAAAAATACAATATATATCAATATTCCTTAATATTATATAAAACATTTTTTATACAATTAGAATACTTTAACATACACATATCTAAAAATAAATATTATTATACAATACATAGGAAAATTATTTAATAACGATAATATTTTGATTTGTAAGGACCATCTATAGGAGTATCTATATATTTAGATTGATCATCTGTTAAAGTCGTTAACTTTGCACCTACATAATCTAAATGCAATCTAGCTACTTTTTCATCATATAATTTAGGCAATGTGTAAATATCATTTTTGTAACGACCAAAACTATTAAATAACTCAATTTGTGCTAACACTTGATTTGTAAAAGATATAGACATAACAAAATTAGGATGACCATTAGCACATCCCAAATTAACTAACCTCCCTTCAGCAAGTAAAATTATATGTTTACCATTAGGTAATTCAATTAAATCAACTTGAGGTTTAATATTAACCCAATTAAAGCTCTTTAGACTATCAACATCAATTTCAGAGTCAAAATGACCTATATTACATAATACAACATTATCTTTCATATTCATCATATGATGATATGTAACAACATGATAATTACCAGTTGCAGTAACAACTATATCTACTTCACTAGAAATATCATCTAAAGTTAACACTTTATATCCATTCATAACTGCCTGTAAAGCACATATAGGATCAATTTCACTAATATATACAACAGCTCCTTGACCACGAAAAGCCTGAGAACAACCCTTTCCAACATCTCCATAACCTAAGACTAAAACTGTTTTACCAGCAATCATAATATTTAAAGCTTGCTTTAAACCACTTAACAATGATTCTCTACATCCATATATATTATCAAATTTAGATTTTGTTACAGAACCATTAATATTAAAAGCAGGTATTTTAAGTTTTCCTTCTTTAACCATCTTATGAAGTCTATATGAACCTGTAGTCGTTTCTTCAGAAACACCTAATATTGATTTTAACATTTCAGGACACTTACTATGCACATAAAAAGTCAAATCTCCTCCATCATCAATTAACAAATTTGGTCTCCAATAATTAGGACCATATAAAACTTTTTTTATGCACCACCAATATTCTTTTTCCGTTTGTCCTTTCCATGCAAAAATAGGAACTCCAGAAACAGCCATTGCAGCAGCAGCATGATCTTGTGTAGAAAAAATATTACAAGAAGACCATCTAACTTCTGCTCCTAAAAATATTAAAGTTTCTATTAAAACAGCGGTTTGCACAGTCATATGTAAACAACCAGAAATCCTAGCTCCTTTTAACGGTTTATCATTACCAAACTCTTTCCTCAAATTCATAAGACCAGGCATTTCCATTCTTGCTATAGAAATTTCTTTCATTCCAAATCTAGCTAAAGCAATATCAAAAACTTTATAATCTTTCATTTTTATGAAATTACATACTTAAAATAATAAAAAATATAATAATCTAAATTAAAATTAATTTACTAAATATTTTATTTATCACCCATACAAAAAAATAATATTTATTATTTTCTAAATAAATTAATAAATTACTAAATCTTTAGTATAAAATATTTATAAAAATATGTTAATTAACAATAAAGAACTTTATCAAAATAAAAAATTTAAACTAATATCGTATTTTAATAAAACTAAAAAAACAACTATTAAAATTAATAAAAAATATCAAACTAAAATTTCATCTTTTCAAAAAACTTCTTTACACCATCAAACCATGAACTAACACGAGGAGAATTAGCACCTCCATTATTCTCTAATGACTCTTGTAAATTTAATAATAAATTTTTTTGTTCCCTAGATAAGTTAACAGGAGTTTCCACAATAATTTTACATAATAAATCCCCTATAGTTCTATTTCTAATAGAACTAATTCCTTTTCCACGAAGACGAAAAATCTTTCCAGTTTGCGTTCCTCCTGGTATCTTTAAAGTAACTCTCCCACCTAATGTTGGAACTTCTATAGAGCCTCCAAGAGCAGCTATTGCATAATTAATAGGAACTTCGCAGTACAAATTGTTTTCCTCTCTTCTAAAAATAGAATGTGGTTTAATTTCTATTTTTATATATAAATCTCCAGATCCACCTCCTTTTAAACCGGCTTCTCCTTCTCCTGTTAAACGAATTTGATCTCCATCATTTACTCCAGAAGGGATTTTTACAGTCAATTTCTTATTTTCTCTAATTCTACCTTGACCAGAACAAGTATAACAAGGATCAACAATCATTTTTCCATCACCGTTACATTTCCTACACGTTTGTTGAATAGAAAAAAATCCTTGCTGCATACGAATCTCCCCAGTGCCATGACAGGCATCACATTTTTTTGGATGAGAACCTCTTTTTGAACCTAAGCCAAAACATATTTTACATGAAGTAAACCGTGGAATATTAACATTAATCTTCTTTCCAGAAGAAGCTTCTTCTAAAGTTATCTGAACATTAAATTGCAAATCAGAACCTCTATTATCATTTGAGGTTTTATTACTATTTCTACCACCTGTAAACATAGTTTCAAAAAGATCAAAAACATCTCCGAATCCACTAAAATTACCAGACTTTACAGTTGACTCTACAGAAGGATCTATACCTGACTGTCCAAATCTATCATACATTGCACGTTTTTCTTTATTAGATAATACTGCATATACTTTTTGAATTTCCTTAAATTTTTCTTCAGCTAACTTATCATTAAGATTTCTATCTGGATGATATTTCATAGCTAATCTTCTATATGCACGTTTGATCTCTAAATCACTTGCATTACGATCCACACCAAGAATTTCATAATAATCCTGATTTGACATTATCTTATAATACCATTTTATCTTGTATCAAATAGAATTTAATCTACTAAAATTTTATAATATAAAATTCTATTTATTATCATCAGATTTTTTATCTTCTTTTACTTCCTCAAATTCAGCATCAACAATGTTATCTTTATTAGAAGAAGAGTTACTTTCCTTAACATCACTATTAGAAACATTATTTTTCGCATTATTATTAAAAGGTTTATTACTACCAGATTTTTTTAATAACTGCAAACGATCTACTAATTTACTAGAAATATCTGTTAAAACACGAATTTTATTTTCAATTAATACTTTATCATCCCCTTTTGTAGATTGCTTTAAATCACTAATAGCATTTTCCATGCTATTTCTATCTTCTTTAGATAAATCATTAGAAAATTCTTTTAAAGTTTTTTCACTAGTGTGAATAAGAGAATCAGCTCTATTTCTTACTTCAATAATTTCTCTAAATTTTTTATCTTCTTCTGCATGAGATTTAGCATCTTTTATCATACTCTGAACTTCATCTTCACTCAATCCACTTGAAGCTCTTATAATAATCGACTGAGCCTTTCCTGTGGTTTTATCTTTTGCAGATACATTTAATATACCATTAGCATCTATATCAAATGTAACCTCTATTTGAGGTACACCTCTAGGAGCTGGAGGTATACCAGTTAAATCAAATCTACCTAATGATTTATTTGCTGACGCTTGCTCTCTTTCTCCCTGTAAAATATGTACAGTAACTGCAGTTTGATTATCATCAGCAGTTGAAAATACCTGAGTAGCTTTTGTAGGTATAGTAGTATTTTTTTCAATGACTTTAGTCATAACTCCACCTAAAGTTTCTATACCCAATGATAAAGGAGTAACATCCAATAATAAAATATCTTTAACATCACCAGACAAAACTGCTGCTTGAATAGCAGCTCCAACAGCAACTGCTTCATCTGGATTTACATCTTTTCTAAGATCTTTTCCAAAAAACTTTTGAACAGTTTTTTGAACTAATGGCATTCTAGTTTGACCTCCAACCAAAATAACTTCATTAATTTGAGATACACTTAATCCAGCATCTTTTAATGCTACCTCACAAGGTTTTATAGTTCTTTGAACAAGATCCTCTACTAAAGATTCTAATTTAGCTCTAGTTAATTTTATATTTAAATGTTTAGGACCGGAGGCATCAGCTGTTATATACGGTAAATTAACATCAGTTTGTTGAGCTGAGGATAGTTCAATCTTAGCTTTTTCTGCTGAATCTTTTAATCTTTGCAAAGCAAGAGAATCATTATTTAAATCGATTCCAGTATCTTTCTTGAATTCCAACACAAGATACTGAATTAAAGCCAAATCAAAATCTTCTCCTCCTAAAAATGTATCTCCATTTGTAGCTAATACCTCAAATTGATGCTCTCCTTCAACCTCTGCTATTTCTATAATAGAAACATCAAATGTACCTCCACCTAAATCATAAACAGCTATAACTACATCTCCCTTTTTTTTATCCATTCCATATGCAAGAGCAGCGGCTGTTGGCTCATTTATAATTCTTTTTACTTCTAATCCAGCAATTCTTCCAGCATCTTTAGTTGCCTGACGTTGTGAATCATTAAAATAAGCAGGAACTGTAATAACAGCTTCTTTGACTTCTTCACCTAAATAATCTTCTGCAGTTTTTTTCATTTTTCTAAGAATTTCTGAAGAAATTTGAGGTGGAGCCAAATCTTTTCCTTTAATTCTAACCCATGCATCTCCATTAGATGCCCTTATTATCTTATAAGGAACCATTTTAATATCTTTTTGTACAATCGGATCATCAAATTTTCTACCAATTAAACGTTTTACCGCAAAAGGAGTATTTTCAGGATTTGTAACAGCTTGTCTTTTAGCTGCATCACCAACCAAAGTTTCTCCTTCTGTATAAGCTATGATAGAAGGAGTAGTTCTACGACCTTCACTGTTCTCAATTACTTTTGGATCTCCTTCCATAACCGCAACACAAGAATTCGTTGTACCCAAATCAATCCCAATAATCTTAGCCATTTTTTAATTACTCCATATAATATTTTATTATTTTACAAATTCTTTAAACAAAATTTTACCGAAATAAATATAAACAATAATTTACTCAGAACATTAACAAACAATCACAAACCTATATAGTCATTTTCCCCTTATTTATAAAAACATTAAACAATTTTAGACTTAGCTACAATTACCCTAGCAGGACGAATAACTCTATCATGTAATTTATAACCTTTTTGAAACACTGATATAACAGTATTATCAAGTAACATTTCACTTTCTTGTTGAATAGACATAGCTTCATGTTCTTCAGGATTAAATTTCTCTCCTTTTGGAAAAATTTCTATAACACCATGCTTAATTAATGCATCTAAAAATAACTTTCTAATTAAAACCAATCCTTCATACATAATTTTTGAATCAGAATTCTCACATGATTGTAAAGCTTGATCTAAACTATCCATAACTGGTAAGAAATCCATTAAAATTTTGCTAATCCCATAACGATGTGCATCAAAAATATCTCGTTCAGAGCGACGCCTAAAATTCTCTAGCTCAGCTATAGCTCTAACAGCTCTATCCCAATTCTCATCAGATTTTTTTTTAGTCTCATCTAAATCTTTTTTAATTTTATCAATTTCACTTAAAGTATCTTTTTTTTTATCTGATTTTTCAGATATACATTCAGATTCATCTAAATTTTCAGATATGATCTTTTCTTGTAAATCATTTGTAGAAAAAATCTTATCTTTTTTATCTTCTTTATTCATAAAAGACTCCAAAACATTTAGCTTTTAAATGTGGGGGCTTTTAAAAAAAAATCAAGTCTAATTACTTTCTAAAAATATAAAATTCATGTATTATTAATACACATAATTAAATTAATTTATAACTACATATTAACACATATAAAATATGTATATTCTAAAAATAAAAAAACTATCCGTAGAAACCAGAATTGGCATATACGAATGGGAACAAAAAATAAATCAAAATCTAAAATTAGATATTGATATTAAGACTAAATATAACCAACATGATGACCAAATAGATAATGTTATTGATTACACCGAAATCATAAATACAATTAATTCTCATCTAAAAAATAATTCTTTTAAATTGATTGAAACTGTTGCATACTCTACAGCAAAAATAATAAAAAACAAATTTAAACTAAATTCAGTAAAAATTACTGTATGCAAACCACAAACAATAACAAACGCAAAAAATGTATGTATAACGTTAAAATGTTGAATAAATCTAAATAATATTTTTTTTCTAAAGAAAATGATTAAATTCACAAAACAATATTTTACATACGTTCTGGAGAAGAAATACCCAACAAATCTAAACCATTTTTTAAAATTTGCCCCACTGACTTGATTAAACATAGTCTAGCATTTCTTAATAAATATTCGTTACATAATAAAGAGACAGAATTATAATAACTATGAAGTTTAGAAGATAAATCTAAAAGATAACAAGAAATTCTATGTGGATCATAAGATTTTGATACACCAATGATAATATCTAAATATTTATTAAGAAGAGATATAATCTCCAATTCCTGAGTTTTATTAAGCAAAGATAAATGTAATAAACCTACATCTTGATCAAAATATAATTTACGTTTACTAACTTGCCGAATTACAGAACAAATACGAGCATATGCATATTGAATGTAATAAACAGGATTTTCATTAGATCTTAATTTTGCTAAATTCAGATCAAATTCTATATATTGATCAGATTTTCTCATTATATAAAAAAAACGAGTAACATCATTTCCTAATTCTTCATATAAATCATGTAAACTAATAGAATAATTATTTCTTTTTGATAATTTAACATTTTTTCCATTCTTATAAAGGACTACAAATTGAATTAATAATATATTTAAAATATCTATGTTATAATTAAAAGATTTTATAGCAGACTTTATTCTCTCAACATAACCATGATGATCACAACCAAAAACATTTATAATTTTATCAAATCCCCTACTATATTTATCAATATGATATGCAATATCTGACGCAAAATATGTAATAGAACCATTAGATTTAATTAAAACTCTATCTTTTTCATCTCCAAATTTAGTTGATTTAAACCATAAAGCACCATTACTAATATAAGTACAATCATTTTTTTTTAATTTCTCTATAATATTTTGAACAACTCCAGAATTTAATAATTCACATTCAGATATCCAATTATCATAATAAATTTTAAAATCTGACAAATCTTTTTTAATATTACATATTATAAAAAATAAAGAATTTTTATAAATGATTTTATAATAAAAACTCCCTAAAACTGATTTAGTTATTCCAATTAAAAAATCAATATAAACTTCTTTTTCATTTTCTACTATTTTTTTAGATAACCACTTATTCTTAATTTTATTCCAGGAATATTTAAATTTTGATCCATATTCTTTATACATACAATTAGCAATGTTTTTTACATATTCATTACGATAAACACCAGTTGGAAAAATAACATGTTCTCCAATTAAATTTAAATATATTAACCAAATACTTAACAATAAAATATCTATTTGTTTTCCAAAATCATTTATATAATATTCTTTAATTACGCGATAACCTAACAACTCAAATAATTTAGACAATATAGAACCAACAACTGCTATCCTACCATGACCAACATGTAATGGTCCTGTAGGGTTAGCTGAAACAAATTCAATAAGTACTTTTTTTCCACTACCTAACGAAAATTTTCCATAATTTTCTGATTGTTCTAAAATTTTTTTAATTACGTTAAATTTCTCATCATAAGATATAAAAAAATTAATAAAACCTGGATAAGCTATTTCAATAGCTTTAATAATTATATGTTTTGAAAATAAAACAACCATATGTTTAGCAATACACATAGGATTTTTTTTTGTAACTTTTGCAATAACTAAAGATATATTTGTAAAAAAATCACCAAATTTCTTATTTTTAGTATAATCTACTTTAAAATTATTAATAACTTTATCAAAAATAATACTTGAATAATTCATTTTTTTAAAAGCATCAATAATTAACGATTTAATTATAAATTTCATAATCTATTTAACATAAATTCTTATCAAATAAAATTAATAAAATTAATTAATAAAAAAACACTACTATTTTTTTAAAAAAAACCAACTACATTATAAAATATATTTTATGATAATTTTTTTATAAAAAAATATAAAAAACTAGAAAATTTCTTTATTTTTAAATATAAATTAACTAAATTATAATAATAAAATATTAAATATATTTATTGTACTTAATCCAATTCTAATAATGAAAAATTAGAAACTTCAAAAAATAATTTTTGTGATCTCTTAATTAAAGATAATCTATTAAAATAAATTAAATTATTATTATCCATGATCTTTACATGATTTAAAAGATCATTCAAAAGTTTTCCTAATTTTACTAAATACTTTAAAAGTAATTCACATTCTTTATTGTAAATAAGACTTTTTATTTTTTTTTCAAAAACAATCAAAAACTTAAATAAACTAAATTCAAAATTACTATTAAAAAACAATTCATCAATTACAAAATTATTAAATTTAATTTTTGGTATTTTAAGCAAAAAATTATTAATACGTTTACAAACCGATATTAAAAAACCACATTCTTTCTTAAAAAGAAAAAATTGCTTCAATATTTCAATTTTATTATTAATCTCATAAAAACAATCTTTATTAAAAATAAGTATAGATTCTAATAAAGATTTATTAACACCATTCTTATAACAATAATATTTAAAACGATCAAGAATAAAATTATTCATTTTATTAACAGTATAAATATTATCAAAATTAACAAAATTACAACGAATATAAGTGTTATATACTAAATTAATAAGAAAAGACAAATTAAATGGATAAGAAATATTTAAAAGCAATCGAACCAAAGATAAAGCATACCTTCTTAATTTGAAAGGATCTTTAGATTTTGTAGGTTCGCCATACTTTAAAAACATACCTACAAATGTATCTAAACAATCAGCCAGTGATAAAGCTATTCCTATCCTTGATATAGGTAACGTATCATTAAAAAAACGAGGAAAATACTGTTCTTTTAATGCTGTAGCTACAGACATCCTTTCCCGATTACAAATGGCATAATGGTATCCCACAAAACCTTGTAATTTAGGAAATTCATGTACCATTTCAGTTAATAAATCACATTTAGATAATTTAATAGCCCTCATAACATCATTAATATTTAAACTTAATGGATTTGCCAACGCAGTTTCTATAATATACCTTATACGATAAATTTTTTCTTTCAACGTACCTAAATCTTTTTGAAAGATTATATTATTTAAATTTCTATATCTACTAATCAATGAATATTTTTTATCTTCATTAAAAAAAAAATCAGCATCATTAAGTTTAAAATGGACAGATTTTTCATTATCTCTAATAACTTTATCAAAATTATTACCCACAATATTGGTAACAATAATAAAATATGGACTTAAATAAAATTGTGAATCTTGTAACGCAAAACATCTTTGATTTACTTCTAAAATCTCTATTATTACTTCTTTTGGTAAAATTAAAAACTTTTTAGAAAATTTCCCCAATAAAACTCTTGGCCATTCAACTGTAGAAGTCACTTCATTAATTAAATTTTCTGAAAAAATAACATGAACATTATAATTTCTTTCTATCTTTTTTATTTCATCTAAAATATATTGTTTCCTTGTAAAAAAATTTGGAATAACATAAAATTTATTTAATAATTTTTTGTAAAAACTTGGATGGTCAATATAAATTTTTGATTTCATAAAAAATTTATTACCATAAGTAAAACGTTCAGACTTCAATCCATAAATCATAAAATCAACAACATCTTTTCCCAATAAAAATACTAACCAACGTACAGGTCTAATAAATACAAAATTACTTAAATTCCAACGCATAAACTTAACAGAAGATAAAGAAGAAAAAGATTTTAATATCAATTCGGATAACAAATCTCTAAGTTTTTTTTTGTCTAACGTAGTATAGTATGCTACGTATTTTTTATTATTATAATAAGCAACAGTAATATCTTGTAATGACAAATTATTATTTTTAATAAAGTTTAATAAAATACTGGTTGGTTGTCCTAACTTGTCATAGGACAAGCCATATAATGGACCGTATCGTAAAAAATTACCACTAATTGCTTTTTTTTTCTCTTGAATATTTTTTATATATATAGCTAATCTTCTCGAAGATAAAAATATTTCTTTACATTCATATAAAATGTTATAAGATTTTATACCATCTAAAATTTTTTTAAAAAATATTCCAGAAAAAACCAATAAATCTTTTGATGGTAATTCTTCATACCCTAATTCAAATAAAAAATCAACTCCCATAAAATTTCCTTATTTCTTTAAAGGAAAACCTAAATTTTTACGCTGAACAAAATAAATCCCTGCTATTAAAGTCGATAATTTTCTAATTTTAAAAATATAATCTTGTCTCTCATTAATGGAAAATATTCTTCTAGCCTCTAATAAATTAAAAAAATGAGAAGCTTTTATTACCATCTCATATGCAGGAATAATTAATCCTATAGAAATTAATCTATCAGCTTCATTTTGACAAAACTCAAAATTTTTCAATAAATTATCAATATCAACTAATTTAAAATTATATAGAGACATTTCAACTTCATTTTGATAATAAATTTCTCTATAATTAATTACTTCTCCTTGCTTTGTTTTTGTCCAAGGTATATCAAAAACATTATCTACATCCAATATTAACATAGAAATACGCTCTAATCCATATGTTAGCTCAACAGATATAGGATCACACACCAATCCACCCATTTGTTGAAAATATGTAAATTGCGAAATCTCCAATCCATTTTGCCGAACTTCCCAGCCAACTCCACAAGCTCCCAATGTAGGAGATTCCCAGTTATCTTCTATAAATTGAATGTCATTAATAGACAAATCAATATTTAAATATTTAAGCGAGTCAAAATACATTTCCTGTACATTATCCGGAGATGGTTTTATAATAACTTGAAATTGACAATAATATTGAAGTCGATTAAAACTATTTCCATACCTACCATCTAAAGGTCTTCTAGATGGTTGAAAATAAGATACAAACCAAGGTTCTGGTCCAATAGTACGAAAAAATGAAGCAGGATGAAATGTACCTGCACCAACTTCCATATCTAATGGTTGTAAAAGTAAACAACCACTATTTACCCAAAATTCCTGTAATTTTATAAAAATATCCTGGAAAGTAACTTTACTACTCATAAATATACAAAAATAATAACAAAAAATACCTTTTTATATAAAAAAATTATATTAAAGAAAATTTTTCAATTAATTTCTGTAAAATATTCTCACTAACAAATCCAGGAATAAATACAGGAATATGTTTTGAATCATACTTCAATTTTCCAGATGAAGTTGTTGATGCAATAATAAAAGCTGGAGTTCCCATTAAATGTAATTTATCAGCCAAATTCCTATTAATATCTAAATCTTTAGATATAGAATTGTTTCTTATATCTTTCCTTAACTGAAATAAATCTACTCCAGATAATCTAGCAATATTTACAATCATTCTACCATTTAATTTTCCATGAAAATCCATTAATATATCATGAATATTTTTATATCTTCCTTGAAAGGACGAAGCCAATGAAATTCTAGAAGCAAAATTAGAAATTTTGCCAAATATAGGAAATTCTTTATAAACCACTTTTAAATTATGATTTTTACTAATTAATGAATTTATTATTCTATTCATCTTCTTACAATGAACACATTGATAATCAAAAAATTCAACTAATGTTACAGTACCATTATGATTTCCAACAGTACTTAAATCATCTACAAATAACTGATTAGAATATCTCTTTATAGAGTCTTGAATCTTTTTTTGAAAAACTTCTTGTTGTTTTTGTTGAAGTATTTGAGACACTTCTAAAAGTATCTCAGGATGAGATAATAAATAATTTTTTACTATCAATTCTATATCTTTTCTTTTAACATCTGCAACCTCTGCAAAACTACTATGAATAAATTGCATATTAACGAATGGAAATACAAATATAGAAAAAAACCAAGTAAAAACAGTAAAAAATCTTTTCATAAAAGTTTCCCTTATTTATTTTTGTTTATTCAACTCACTAATTAAACATATAAACGCATAATATATATTGTACCATAAAATTTTAATTCAATTAAAAAACAAATTATTAACTTTATTTTATCAAATACAAATAAATAAAACTTCAACATATCTATAAAGATAATCATCAATATATAAAATCTATCCCCATTATGTTTTTTGTAAAATAAAATTTTATATTATCATATTTACCTTTATTATAATAAATTTTTTCAAAATAAAAAAATCTAAAAATATTCTATTGATTCTTATCAGATAAAAATGATCTTAAAGTACCTTTAGGTAAAAGCATACTAACCGATTGTTTTTGTAAATAAATTTCTACATTCTCAGAAATCATAACTTTTATATAATCAACACTCGTCAATTGAACTATTTTCCCTAAAATTCCATTTGAAATAATAACTTCATCGCCTTTTTTTAATTTACTAATCATATCCCTATGTTCTTTTGCACGCTTATATTGAGGTCTAATAATAACTAAATAAAATAAAACAAATATACCAACAATCATTATCAATGATACAATACCATCACGAGATGATGTTAATGAACCAGATTGATATGAAGCAAATGCTTTATGAATAAATGTCATAAGAACAAATTATCTCCTTTTTTATAACACTGGTAAAAATAAAAATATACTTATCTAAAAAAAATAGGCTGAACGAATCATATTATCATAAAATAACAATAAATAAAAACATAAAGAATAATATACTCTCTATATGACTAAAAAAATACAGATTATCAAAATCTTCTCTAACATACAACAATTATCAATTAACATACGATAATAAAATTCAAATTTACATATTTACCACTTTAAATAAATAAAATATATTTACTTACATATAAATTATGTCATATATGACTGAAACTATGGAGATGGCGGGATTCGAACCCGCGTCCGAAATCTTTTTATCCTTAGCTCTACATGTTTATCTTATTTTATTTTAACAAAATTATAAGTTATTTAATAAGCAAAATTCTTATAAGATTTGTTCATTTATTTAATTTTTTTACTATCGAACAATAAAATGTAAAAAAACTAGCTTATTTATATTTTTATAATATCACTTAGCATAAACAAGCAAAAATCAAAATGATCTTTTACATTAACTATATGTAAATTATATAATTAAATTAAAATAATTACACTGTACATATAGGGATATACTAAATTGCATATACAAAAAACTGATAAGCAAATTTTACTTATGCAGCAATGGACATACTTGTATATGTCATATCATTTTTTGCACTTTTTATAAGAATGTTTTACGAGTATTCTTTCTCGACATGCACCATAAAGATTATTCTAGATTACGTCTAATCCAATCATCCCCCCTATTTTTTTTAATATAAAAGCTAAAATTATTCATATAAAGATATAATATTTATTATAAATCTCTAATATTTTAATAAAAATATTTAATAATCTTAAATAATCATCTCTAAAAAAGATTTTACTAATAAAAATTAATAAACTTTTATTTTAAAATATTTACAAAAAATAATTAACATATTTAATATATGAAGACATCATAACATATATTCCTAAATATATACAACACATATAACTTTATTATACTTAAAAATAAATGACCAAAATAAACAATTATTTAAAAATTAATTTACTAAAATATAATTCATACAGATTATTAAAATATACATAATAACTTTATTTTAAAATAAACTATCTTTCTAAAAATCAATCTACTATTAAATAAATATTTAAGTTTAATCCAATAATTCTATCAAATTTATAAATTTGAGATAAGTAATTAAAAAACTATATAGTACAAAATCACTTGAATATCTTAATTTTAAATTGTACAATCAAACTTAATAAAGTAAAATTACAATTTTTACAAAATTTTTTATAAATAGATCATATTGACTCGAAATAATAATTTTGAAACAATCAAGAATTTTAATAAATAATCTAAATTAATAACACTTTTATTTTAAAAACAATCTTCTTTCTTAAAACAAACATTGTGTATAATGAAACATTTTAAAAATCTAGCTAATGCTATAAGATTTTTGAGTATAGATTCCATAGAAAAAGCAAAATCTGGACATCCAGGAACTCCATTAGGAATGGCAGACATTGCCACAGTTTTATGGAAAAAATTCCTAAAACACAATCCTAAAAATCCATTGTGGTTCAATAGAGATAGATTTATTTTATCGAACGGACATTGTTCAGCATTATTATATTCTTTATTACACATAACTGGATATAATTTATCTATAAAAGATTTAAAAAATTTCCGACAATTACATTCAAAAACACCTGGGCATCCAGAATACTTAAAAACACCAGGAATTGAAGCAACAACTGGACCATTAGGGCAAGGAATAGCTATGGCAATTGGAATTGCTATTGGAGAAAAAAACTTATCTAAAACATTTAATAAACAAAATCTAAACTTAATCGATCACTATACTTATGTCTTTGCCGGAGATGGATGTTTAATGGAAGGTATTTCTCATGAATCTTGTTCATTAGCAGGAACTTTAGGATTAAATAAATTAATTCTATTTTATGATAACAACAATATTTCCATTGACGGAAAAGTAAAAAACTGGTTTAAAGATGATACAAAAAAAAGATTTCAATCTTACAATTGGAAAGTTATAGGACCAATAAATGGACATAACACAAAAGAAATTATAACAGCTATTCAAAAAGCAAGATCAGAAACAAAAAAACCTAGTATTATTATCTGTAAAACAATTATAGGATTTGGATCCCCTATTGCAGGAAATAAAAAATGTCATAGTAATCCACTTGGAAAACATTATATAAAACAAACAAGAAAAATACTTAACTGGACATACCCACCATTTTTTATACCAAAACATATATATAAACAATGGAATCATATAAAAAATGGAGAAAAAGAAGAAAAATCCTGGATAAATATATGTAATAAATATAAAAAAAAATATAAAAATGATTATCACGAATTTTTACGTCGCATAAATAAAACATTACCAAAACAATGGAAATGTTTTAAAGAATCTTTAATAAAAAAATATACATCTAACAATAAACATAAATATCAATCTACAAGAAATATATCCCAAAAATGTATTCAAAATTTTACAAAAATACTTCCAGAAATATTTGGAGGATCCTCAGATCTAACTGAATCTAATAAAACTGGATTTCAGAACAAAAACGCAATAAATAATAATAATTTTCCAGGAAATTACATACATTATGGTGTAAGAGAATTTGCTATGGCATCTATTATGAATGGATTATCATTGTATGGGGGACATATTCCATATGGAGGAACATTTCTAGTATTTTCAGATTATGCAAAAAGCGCAATACGTATGAGTGCATTAATGAAACAACATGTTATTTATATATTCACTCATGATTCAATTGGAATTGGAGAAGACGGACCAACACATCAACCTATTGAACAAATTTCTATGTTACGTAACATACCAAATATAGAAATATGGAGACCATCTAACTCAATAGAAACTATCATTGCCTGGATCGAAATTATAGAACATAATTCAGGTCCATCTTGTTTAATTCTATCAAAACAAAAATTACCAGAACTAAAACATACCAATATAAACATAAATAACATAAAAAAAGGAGGATATATTATAGACGATACATACAAAAAATTAAATATAATTTTAATATCTACTGGATCAGAATTACAACTAGCTATTTCTGCAAAAAAATGCCTACAAAAATTAGGATATAATATAAGAGTAATCTCTATGCCTTGTTGTGAGCGTTTTTTATCACAAAAAAGTACATATAAAGAATATGTATTACCAAAATTTATAAAAAAAAGAATAGCTATTGAAGCTTCCAGTACATTTTATTGGCATAAATTTGTTGGATTAGACGGATTAATAATCGGAATAAACGAATTTGGAATATCTGCCCCTGAGAAACAAATTTTTACATATTTTAAAATTACTATAAAAAACATTATAAATAAAGCAAAAGAAATATTGGAGAATTAAAAATGATTCGAATCGCCATAAATGGATATGGACGAATTGGAAGATGTATTTTAAGAACTATTTTTGAAAATAAAAAAGAACATAAATTTAATATCATCGCTATTAATGACTTGACAGATATTAAAACAATTGCACACTTAACAAAATATGATTCCACTCATGGAAAATTTAAATACCCAATAAATTTTAATCATAAATATTTATTTATTAAGAATCATACTATTATATTTTTTTCTGAGAAAAATCCTATCAATCTTCCTTGGAAATTATTAAACATAGATTTAGTCTTTGAATGTACTGGACTATTTACAACCAAAAAACAAGTAAAACAACATTTATTAGCTGGTGCTAAAAAAGTTATTATTTCTGCACCAAGTAATGCAGCTGATGCCACTATAGTTTATGGAGTTAATCATAAAAAAATAAAATCGACAAATAATATCATATCTAATGCTTCATGTACAACAAATTGTTTAGCTATTGTAATAAAACCATTACATAAATTTATAGGAATTCAAAAGGGACTAGTAAATACAATACATTCTTATACACAAGATCAATGTTTAGTTGATAATATACATAAAGATTTATGTCGAGCAAGATCAGCAACTCAATCAATTATCCCAACCAAAACAAGCGCTATAAAAACAATAGATTTAATCTTGCCAGAATTATCTGGAAAATTAAATGGACTATCCATGAGAGTTCCAACATTAAATGTTTCAGCAATTGACTTAACTTTTATTTCAAAAAAAAATACATGTATTAACGAAATACATGATATTATGTATAAATCGAAAAGCAACATTCTACATATAACACAAGAACCTTTAGTATCTTGTGATTACAATCACAGTTCAGCATCAGCAATTTTTGATACAACTCAAACAAAAGTAATAAAAAATCTAATAAAAATTATTGCATGGTATGATAATGAATGGGGATTTTCCAATCGAATGATCGATACTGGAAATTATTTATTTAAATTAATTAAAAATTAAATTTTATGATAAAAAAAATAATTAAAATTAATGATATAAATTTTTTTCAAAAACAAGTAGTTATTAGAGAAGATTTTAATGTGCCAATCAAAAATAATATAATTATTAATGATGAACGATTAAAAGCCGCTATACCTACTTTAAAAAGTATTTTAAAAAAAGGAGCTTCCATTATTGTTTTATCTCACTTAGGAAGACCAAAAGAAGGTAAATTTGATAAAAATTTTTCTTTAAAACCTATCGTTAAATATTTTAAAAAAAAATTAAATTATCCAATATCATTTGTTAGTAATTACCTAAATAAAAAAATCTGTACAAAACCAAAAGAACTAATTATTTGTGAAAATGTACGATTTAACATTGGAGAAAAATCAAATAATAAATATTTAGCAAAAAAATTATCTAATTTAGGAGAAATATTTATTATGGACGCATTTGGAGTTTCCCATAGAATACATGCATCAACATATGGAATAGCAAAATATGCTCGCATAGCTATAGCCGGACCTTTATTTATAAAAGAACTTACCACATTACAAAATACCTTTAAAAACTTAAAAAAACCAATAATTACCATCATTGGAGGAGCCAAAATATCTAATAAACTAGAGTTGTTAAAAAAAATTTTAACACGCACCAATTACTTAATTTTAGGAGGATGTTTAATTAACATATTTATTAAAACTAAAATAATACAAACAAAAATATTTCCATATAAAAAAAAATTACTTAAAGAAACTAAACAAATAATAGAACTTTCTAAAACAAACAAATGTAAAATTCCATTTCCAATAGATGTTATAGTAAATAAACCATTTTCAAATACACATTTAGCATACAATAAATATATTACAAATATAAATAATAATGATACTATTATGGACATAGGACCAAATACAATTAATCGTTACATTAATTATATTCACAAAGCAAAAACTATTATATGGAATGGACCATTAGGTGCATTTGAATTTCCACAATTTTCATATGGAACAAAAAAAATAGCGAGAACTGTTGCTAATAGTTCAGCGCTATCTATTATTGGAGGAGGAGATACAATATCTGCAATTAATCAATATAATTTACTAAAAAAAATTGATTATATCTCCACTGGAGGTGGAGCATTTATTTATTATTTCACAAAACGAACACTACCAATAATACCTATTTTAGAAAAAAAATTAAAAATAAACACTCAATAAGATACTGATTTAAAAAATAAATATTTAGAACACACATGCCATCACCAATAATAATAAAAAAACATAAAAAAATCATTGTTAATGGAGCAAATGGGAAAATGGGAAAAATGATATGTTCCGCTATAAAAAATAACCCTAACTTTATTTTATCTGCAAAACTAACAAAAACCGACAACTTAGAAAGGGCAATAAAAAAAACAAATACAAAAATTGTTATTGATTTTACAAACTCAAATTCTGTGTATAAAAATACATTAACTATTATAAATAACAATGTTCATCCTATCATTGGAACCAGTGGTCTGACTAATTCACAAATAAAAAAACTAAAAACTATCTGTAAAAAAAAAAAATTAGGAGGATTAATTGTCCCAAATTTTTCTATCAGTTCTATTGTAATGCAATACATAACACGAAAAATAACAAATTGGTTTAAAGAAATTGAAATTATAGAAATGCATCATAAAAATAAAAAAGATATTCCATCCTACACTGCAATAAAAACTGCAGAAATTATAAAAAATAGTTTTTTAACAAGAAATAAAAAAAATCTTACTTCTAAGCACAAAACATTTAATAAACATAATAAAAAAATAAATTTCATTAAAAAAATACCTATTCATTCATTAAGAATGTCAGGAATATTATCCTGCCAACAAATAATCTTTAGCAATATCGGTGAAACACTTACGATATCACAAAATAATATAAACAGAAAAAGTTTCTTACCAGGAATAATTTTATCTTGTCAAAAAGTATCTAAATTAAAATCATTACACTTAGGATTAGAAAAAATCCTTATAAAAAATAAATATTAATCACTTAATACTATATTAAATTTTCTATTTTATATCTAAAAAAATCTAAAATTCATCATAAAATATAAATAATATAAAACTAATCATTTTACTAATTTTATCCATATTTATACATATATTTAAAATAAAATCTATTTTTGACTTGAATAAATTAAAAATTCAATAGATAATATATATGATTTTTAAAAAAACAAAAATTCATGAATCAAACATTTTTTTTTATAAACAAACATCCAATATTATTATTGTTGTTAACAATAACAATAATATCTATCCTAATTAATGAAATTAAAATAAAAAAAAATCAACCACAAACGATAAATCCAAAAGAATTAATTCAATGGATTAACTATAACAATGCTATAGTTATTGATTTAAGAAATGAAAAATTATTTAAAGATGGACATATCATTAATTCTATAAAAATACAATTTAACCAAACAAAATTTGAAGAAAAAAAATTAGAAAAATACAAAAAAAACCCATTAATTTTAACATGTTCTAATGGATTAACATCTATGAAAATAGGAATGCAACTTAAAAAAAATGGATTTTCAAATATCATGATTTTATCTGGAGGAATATCAAACTGGATAAATCATAAACTTCCATTGATAAAAAACAATATAAAATAAATAATTAAATGCTAATTCATATAAAAAATACTTAATGATATTAAATCAATTTAAATATAAAAATATTTTAAAACAATAAAGATTTTAAAATCAAATATTTACAACATCAATAAAAAAAATACTAAATTTTATTTAAAAATTTAAAAAAAATTATATTTTTATGTCAATACTAAAAAACAACAATAAACAATTCGATAATCAAGATATCCAACTAATCATACAAAGGATCTATATCAAAGATTCATCTTTTGAATCTCCAAATACTCCATTAATATTTAAACAACAATGGGAGCCCAAAATAGAAATAGATTTAAATACTCATTATTTAGTACTAGAAAAAAATACATATGAAGTTATACTTGTATTAACAGTTACTGTAAAAAATGAAAATATTATAGCTTTTATATCTGAAATAAAACAAGCTGGAATTTTTCTTGTAAACAAAAAAATAAAAAATAAACAACATTTAAACTATATGTTAAAAAGCTATTGTCCTAATATTTTATTTCCATATGCCAGAGAAGCCAATTCATCTCAAATAACTAGAGGAAGCTTTCCACAATTAATATTGTCACCTATCAATTTTGATAATTTATATTTACAAAATCTTAAAAATAATAAAAATCAATAATAAAATTATAATTAAAATTTATACTTATTTTCCTTATGAAAAAAAAAACTATAACTATACTTGGTGCTGGAACATTTGGAACTGCCATAGCCATTCATTTATCTCGTAATCAACATAAAGTAATGCTTTGGAGTCAAAATTCTAATCACATAAAAAGTATATACAAAGAACAGCGCAACATGAAATATTTATCAGAAATCCATTTATCAAACTTAATCATTCCAACCAATAATTTTGAAAAATGTTTAAAAAAATCCGACGAAATAATAATAGCTATACCAGCAAATGGATTTACCAGCGTAATAAATAAATTTACAAAACCTCCTAAAAGGATATCATGGGTTACTAAAGGAATTGATCCAATAAATAACAAACTATTTAGCGAAATTATATTCTCAAAATGGGGTAAGCAATTTCCTATAGGAATAATAGCAGGACCTTCTTTTGCAAAAGAATTTGCAAATTCCTTACCAACATCAATGATGATAGCAAGCAATAATGTTCAATATCAAAAAATACTAAAAAAATTATTACATCATAATAACTTACATATCTATAATAGTAAAGATATTATAGGAATACAACTATGTGGAGCAATAAAAAATATATTAGCCATCATGTGTGGAATCATAGACGAATTAAAATATGGTAAAAATGCTCGAGCTATTTTAATTACGAAAGGATTATCCGAAATGATAAAATTAGGTATAAAAATGGGAGCCAAAAAAAAAACTTTCATAGGATTAGCAGGAATAGGAGATCTGATTCTAACTTGTACCAGTAATCAATCAAGAAATTACAAATTTGGAACATATATAGGAAAAAATAAAAATATCAATAAAGCCAAATCTCTTATCTCAAATGTTATAGAAGGAATTAATAATGCTGCACAAATATATAAAATATCCAAAAAATATAAAGTAAATTTACCCATATGCAAACAAATAAATTTACTATTAAATAATAAAATTACAATCAAAAAAGCAATTTACAATATTTTTAATTAATATCAACAAATACAAAAAACATAATATCTTTATAATTAAAATAAAATCTAAAAACATTTATTTAAAATCAAAACTTAAATGGACATTAATAATCAAACAACACATAATCTCTTCTCTATAAAATATTTACACATAAACCTTCAACAATTTTAATAATAAAAATAAAAAATTTTATTAAAAACTATATATTTATACCCAGAACTGGATTCGAACCAGCATGGAGCTTATGATTCTCCGAGGGATTTTAAGTCCCTTGCGTCTACCTATTTCGCCATCTGGGCTATAAATTTTTAAATCAACTATACTCTTATAAAAAAAGGCTGAGGTCGGATTTGAACCGACGTATACGGCTTTGCAGGCCGCTGCATAACCACTCTGCCACACAGCCCCACTAATTATTTTTTCTATTTATACTATTCTACGATATAAAAATAAAAACAATAAAATATTTTTATAAACAATATGAATTTTGATTCAAATAAAATCAAATAATAAATCAAGAGCGGGAAACGAGATTCGAACTCGCGACCACAATCTTGGCAAGATTGTACTCTACCAACTGAGCTATTCCCGCAAATTTTATTTCATTAAAATTCAAATTTTATATTAAAATTAACTTATGTCAATAAACTCAAATTTAAATATTAAATTTATATAAAAAATATCATTAAATACAAAACAAATCATTAGAAATATTTAAAAAAAAATTCTTTTAAATATAAAATTATACTTTTTTTAAAATTTTTTTCTATAATTTAATTATTATAATATATTAATTGAGCTCGAACTATACTTATATATATAATCATAGACCATAATGTTAAAATCACAGAAACATACAATAATACTAATCCAACAAAAAAATAAAAAGAATGGAAAGAATTAAAAAAAATTAATAAAAAAAGTGCAATCATTTGTATTAAGGTCTTTACTTTTCCAATATATTTAACTGCAATACTAGTTCGATCACCCATTCCAGCCATCCATTCTCTTAAAGCAGATATTATAATTTCTCTTCCAATAATAATAAATGCAGGAACAATAATATTATTTATACATTTAGATCCAACTAACAATAATAAACTGCAAACTACTAATAACTTATCTGCAACTGGATCTAAAAATGCACCAAATACTGATATTTGTCTTAATTTTCTAGCTAAATACCCATCTAAACAATCTGTAAAACTAGCAAAGGCAAAAACAATAGCTGCTAATTTATTTGACCAAAAAAATGGTAAATAAAAAATTAAAATAAATATAGGTATCAATACTATACGTACAAAAGTTAAAAAATTAGGAACATTTATAAATATATTCATCATCTAATTTATTTTAACAAAACTATTAAATTAAACTAAATTTAATTTCTCTAATTTTAAATATTATTTATTATTTTAACAATTTTTTTTTATATAATTTAAAATTAAATTCATTTTTTTTTAAAATTTTACTTAAGATTTAAAATATTTAATTTTTATAAAAATATTATACTCATTATTACTTTATTTTTTATAAAGTCAATAAACATTAATTTTAATCAAAATATTATAAAAATAACATTAAAAATATTTATTAATATATGTTAATCAAGAATTAAAATAAAAATTACTACTACGAAATTCCTTTAATAACCTAAAAAAATTTTTATCCAATAAAGACTGAAACTTATAAAATTTTTTATCTATAGTAAAAGATATTGATTCAGCATGTAAATATAATCTATCAATAGAAAAATTTATTGTTTTCAATGTATCTAAAAACATATTTCCATATTTTTTATCTCCAATTATAGGATTTCCTAAATAAGAACTATGCACTCTGATTTGATGAGTTCTTCCAGTTTTCGGAATGATTTTTACTAGACAAGCATTTTGATAATTCTCCAATAAATAAAACATTGTCAACGAATATTTACCTAATTTTTTAGAAATAATAATTTTTTTTCCAAAACGTGTTCTAACTTTTTTTAATCTCACATTAACACTAACTGTATCTGGATGTTTCCAAGTATTTAACAATAAAGCTAAATAAACCTTTTTCACTTTACGATCTTCCAACAATTTTCCAATATACTTAGAAACACTACGTTTCTTGGAAATTAATAAACAACCGGAAGTTTCTTTATCTAGTCTATGAATTAAATTAAGATAAAACAAGTCTTTACGAATCTCACGTAAAGCCTCAATAACCCCTATACATAATCCACTACCCCCATGAACAGCTAAATTTGACGGTTTATTTATTACTAATAATTGATCATTTTCAAAAATCACACTCTTACTTAAACTATATTTGATTTGATAATTAATAAATATATTATTCTTCTTTTTTTCTGTAAAATATACAGATGACACTTGTATCTCATCTTTATAAGAAAGACGCAAGGAAACATTAACTTTTTTCTTATTAACACGTACTAATCCTATTCTAATAATTTTATAAATATGACTTTTTGGAACTCCCTTCAAAATTCGAATAAGATAATTATCTAATCTTTGCCCTATGTAATCAGAATGAATTATTTTATATGATTTTAACATCTCTATTTTAAAATATCTTACAAAAAACATATTATATTGCTAAATAAAACTATTAAATTTTTTTTTAAAAAAAATTCTTATTTAGAATATTCTACATCATTTTTATTTTTCTGTTATAATAAACAATCTAATGTACTAGATCTATATTTAAACTTTAACTACATATAAAAATACATTAACATCCTTATCATCATTATTAGATCAAAAACATACATGTTAATTCATGCCAAACAATAATAATTAAAATAATTTTTATTATAATAAAATTGTATAATACAAACATAAATTAACTAAAAAAAATTAATAAATTTTAATGTAAATAAAATTCTTTATAATTTAAAAAATATTTAAAAAAAAATAAATATACTACATATAGTATACATAATATTTCATAAAAAAATAAACATAAAAATATCATTTTAAGTGATGAAATATTATTAAAAAATAAGAAATAAAAATAATTTAACTTAACTAAACTACTTTAATTAAAATATTATATTTTAAATGTATCGGAGTAAATAATGGAAAAAATACTAATAAATGCAATCCAAAACGAAGAAATTAGAGTTGCACTCATTAAAAACAATTATTTATACGATTTAGACGTTGAATGTCCATCAGAAACTAAAAAAAAAGGTAATATATACAAAGCAATAATTACACGTATAGAACCTAGTTTAAATGCAGTTTTTGTAACATATGGATCTAAAAAGCAAGGATTTTTACCATTAAAAGAGATATTACCTAAATATCTAAAACAAAAACATAATAATAATTCCTTAAACTTCAAAGAAGAATTTAAAAAATATCCAATTCATTCTTTATTGGAAGAAAAACAAGAGTTACTAGTTCAAGTAAATAAAGAAGAAAGAGGAAATAAAGGAGCTGCATTAACTACGTATATAACACTAGCAGGATGTTACTTAGTATTAATGCCAGACAATCCTAAATCAAATGGAATTTCTAGAAGAATTGAAGGAGAAGATAGAGAAAATCTTAAAGAAATTATAGACACTTTAAAAGTTCCTAAAAACATGAGCATTATAATTAGAACAGCTGGATTTGGAAAAAAAATAAATGAATTACAATCCGATTTAAACATATTATATGATCAATGGAAAATTATCTTAAAAGAATTTAATACAAAAACAGCTCCATGTTTAATTCATCAAGAAGGTGATATAATTATTAGATCGATTAGAGATAACTTATATAAAACTATAAACGATATTATCATTGATAACCAATTTTCTTATATTAAAGCAAAAAAATATATAGAAAAAATAAAACCAGAACTTTTGCCAAATCTTAAACTGTATAACAGTAGTATACCACTATTTACTTTTTTTCATATTGAAAGTCAAATTGAAACAGCCTATCAAAGAAAAGTTTTATTACCATCTGGAGGTTCTTTAATCATTGATAGAACAGAAGCTCTGGTATCTATAGATATAAACTCATCCAAATCAACTGGAGGAACAGACATAGAAGATACAGCTCTAAATACTAACTTAGAAGCAGCTCATGAAATTGCAAGACAATTAAGATTAAGAGACCTTAGTGGGTTAATTGTTATTGACTTTATCGATATGTATCAAATCAAAAATCAACGTGAAGTAGAAAATTGCTTACGAGAATCCTTAAAAACTGACAGAGCAAGAATCCAAATAGGTCACATATCACGATTTGGACTACTAGAAATGTCTCGTCAACGATTAAGATTATCTTTAGGGGAATCCTCTCAAGAAGTATGTCCAAAATGTGAAGGAAGAGGAACTGTAAGAAGTATACAATCATATAGTCTATCCATATTAAGATTAGCAGAAGAAGAGGCATTAAAAGAAAAAACATTCGCAGTAAAAATTCAATTACCAGCAGAAATAGCAACTTTTATCTTTAACGAAAAACGTGAATTTATCCAAAACATTGAAAAACGTCATGAAGTAAAAATCTTAATTATCTCTAGTCCTTATTTAGAAATACCTCAATATATAATTACAAAAATTTTTTATTATGAAAAAAATAAAAAATTAAATTATTCTCCAACAAAAAAAATAGATTCATCAAATATATATTCAGATTATAAATATAATAATTTTATAAATCATTCACCAATTACGTCAAAAATATCTACAACATCACAACAACAAAAAAATACAAAAAAATATAAAAAACATAAAAATTTACTAAAACGATTTTGGTATAATTTATTTAGCAATACAAAGGAAAAAAACAACAATATTAAACAAAATAACACTAACATTACTAATCAAGAGTATAATCATAAAAATTTTTACAATCATAACTATTATAATTCTACATTAGAAAATTTTCAAAATCTCAAAAAAGGAAATAAAATTCATCAAAACAAATACATTTTAAAATGTGCACAAAAACAATACAATACAAATACAAATTATTCAATAACAACAATCAATCAACAAAATCTGTTAAAAAAAAATAGTGTAAACAAAGAAAAATAATTAAAAAACAAACAATAATATACAATATTAAATGCAAAAACATAAACAATCAAATATAAATGAACAAATATAAAATAAAAATATCATAAATTATTTTCATTTTAAAAAATTTAAAAATAATCCCTCTGCAAAATCTCAGCAATTTGTACCATATTAGTAGCAGATCCTTTCCTTATATTATCTAAAACAATCCATAAATTTAATCCACAAGGATTTGTAATATCTTTTCTAACTCTACCAACAAAAACTTCGTCTTTTCCAATAGCATGAGAAACTGGTGTAGGATATTTATTACACATTGAACTATCAATCAACTTTATTCCAGATGCTTTTTTTAATATTCTTTTAGCTTCATCTATACTTAATAAATTTTTAAGTTCCAAATTTAACACTTCAGAATGTCCATATAAAACAGGAACACGAACTGCAGTAGGATTAATAAGTATGTCATGATTTCCTATTATTTTTTTAGTTTCCCAAATCATTTTCATCTCTTCTAATGTATAACCATTTTCATAAAAATCATCAATATGAGGAATAACATTAAATGCAATTTGATAAGGATAAATAATTGGTTTATTAATAGCATATCCATTTAACAATAACTTGAATTGAGTGATCAATTCATTAATACCCTTTTTCCCACTACCAGACACTGACTGATAAGTAGTCACATGAACCTTACGAACTCCAACAAAATCAAGAAAAGGCTTTAACACCAAAGCCATTCCTATAGTTGAACAATTAGGATTCGAAATAATTCTTCTTGAAATATACTTACTAATACAAGCACTATTAATTTCAGGTACAATAAGAGGAATATCTTCCTCATATCTATAATATGAAGAATTATCAATAACAATAGAACCTGAATCAACAGCTATAGGAACAAAATTTTTAGAAATAAAACTTCCGCATGAAAAAAAAGTAATATCAACTTGAGAAAAATTAAAAGATTCTAGATTTTCCACAATCAATTCATATTTCTCAAAAAAAATTTTTTTCCCTAAAGAATTTTTTCCAGCTAAAAGATAAATATTATCTATAGGAAATTTCCTTTCTTCTATTATAGATAAAATCATTCTTCCTACTATTCCTGTAGCTCCAACAATTGCAATATTTAGCCTTTTCATTATAAATAAAAAAATCTAAAATACTTTTAAAAGAATAGAATCACCATTGCTAAAAAAAAATACAAACCGATAATTCACTATCATCAAAACAAACTTTTCTTTATCCTATAAAAAAAATAATTATTCTTTATTTATAGAATAAAAAACTTTTTATATAATTTTATAACTTATAATTAAAAATTTTTTTTAAATCTTTTTTAGTAAATAATAACACACCAGTCCCTCCTAATTCTAAATCAACATTTATAAAAGATATTTTTGGAAAAGTACTTATTAATCTACTATATTTATCTCCAACTTCAATGAATAACATTCCATTTTCAGATAAATACTTATAAGCATTCACTAAAATCTTTTTTATAATATAAAAACCATCTTCAATACATTCTAAAGCTATTCTTGGTTCATATCTATATTCCATTGGTAATACAATCATTTCTTTTTTTCCAACATAAGGGGGATTAGAAATAATTAAATCATATTCAATATTTGGAACTTTGCACCATAAATCAGATCTAATAAAATTAATACGATTACATAAGCGATGTTTTTTACAATTAATTCTAGCGATCTCTAACGCTTTTTCAGAAATATCTGTAGCATCAACAATGGATTCAGAAAATATATAACAACAAGATATTGCTAAACAACCACTACCAGTACAAAGATCTAAAATAGATTTTACCTTTAAAGTTTTTACCCAAGGCAAAAATTTTTTATAAAATAAAGATACCATTGGTGAACGTGGAATAAATACATTTCTATTAACATAAAAAAGTAATCCATAAAAATAAGACTTATTAATTAAATAAGACACTGGAACACGATTAACAATTCTTTTATTTATATTACTAAGAATTTTTTTTTTTCTTTAAATGTAACAACAGTTTGCAAAACAATTGGATTTATACTTAGTGGCAAATTCAATGTTCCCAAAACTAATAATAAAATATCATCCCAAACATTGCTAGTACCATGACCAAAATAAAGCGAACACATATTAGAATTATATAGACCAAAATTAATGAAATCAATAATTCTTTTTAAAAAATGACTTCTATTATATACCATAATTTATATAAAACTTCTTAAACATTAAAAAATTAATCAATCCAAATCAACAATAAACTAAATACAATAATTTATCTATAAAAAAATAAAAAATAATCTATTTCTTTAAAGTATATATCTAGCTAAATCATAATTTTCAATTAATTTTCCTAAATACTTACCTACATATTCTGAATCTATATAAATAGTTTCTCCATTTTTATCGCTAGCTTCAAAAGAAATAACTTCCAATAAACGTTCCATTACTGTATATAATCTACGAGCACCAATATTTTCAGTACATTCATTAACCTTCCATGCAACTTCTGCAATTTGACGAATTCCAGAAGATTTAAAAACTAACTTTAACCCTTCAGTAGCCATCAAAGCCACATATTGTTCAGTTAAAGAACAATTTGGTTCTATTAAAATCTTTTCAAAATCTTTTATACTCAAAGCTTTTAACTCAACTCTAATTGGTAACCTTCCTTGTAACTCTGCTATAAGATCTGAAGGCTTTGATATATGAAAAGCTCCAGATGCAATAAATAGTATATGATCAGATCTAATCATTCCATATTTCGTAGATACTGTAGTTCCCTCTAATAATGGCAACAAATCTCGTTGAACACCTTCTCTAGAAATATCACCACCACCACTTGAATGATCAATTCTTTTAGCTACTTTATCTATTTCATCTATAAACACAATCCCATTTTGTTCTACACTTTCTATAACACGACTCTTAATATCTTCTTCATTAACTAATTTGGAAGCTTCTTCTTCCCTTAACAATTCCATCGCTTTAGAAATTAATAATTTCCTAGATTTAGTACGTGTACTTCCAATTTGTTGGAATATAGATTGCAATTGATTGGTCATTTCCTCCATACCAGGAGGGGCCATAATTTCTATACCAACATTTGAAACAGATAATTCAATTTCTATTTCATTTTTATTTAATTTTCCTTCTCTTAATTTATCTCTAAAAATTTTACGAGTTACAGATTCTTTTCCATCACTTGATGATGATATATTATTTGTTAAATCGATATTATTAACACTCTTTTGTTTATCTCCTCTGGCTGGTGGCAACAAAACATCTAAAATTCTCTCTTCAGCAGCGATTCTAGCTAAATGTTCAACTTTTTTCATAGCTATTTCTCGTTCTTGTTTAAAAGCAATTATAGCTAAATCACGAATAATAGAATCAACATCTCTACCAACATAACCTACCTCAGTAAACTTACTTGCTTCGACTTTTATAAAAGGAGCTTTTGCCAATTTAGCCAAACGTCTAGCAATTTCCGTTTTTCCAACACCAGTTGGACCTATCATTAAAATATTCTTAGGCATAATTTCATTACGCAACACTAAATCCGAAATTTGCATACGACGCCACCGATTTCTCAATGCAAGTGCTACAGAACGTTTAGCTTCATCCTGTCCTATAATATATTTATCTAATTCTTGAACAATCTCTCTAGGTGTCATAACTCTTTCATTTATCATATCATTATTCATAATAATCAATCGCTTAACTCTTCAATAGTCAAATTTTCATTGGTATAAATACATATGTTACTAGCAATTAACAAACTTTTTTCTACTATACTACGAGCAGATAAATTTGTATTTTCCAATAAAGCACAAGCAGATGCTTGTGCAAATGGACCTCCAGATCCAACAGCAATTATACCTCCCTCTGGTTCAATAACATCACCATTTCCGGTAACAATCAAAGATGATTCTTTATCAGAAACAGTAAGAATAGCCTCTAAACGCCTAAGTATTTTATCAGTACGCCAATCTTTTGTTAATTCTACAGCAGCTCTTAATAAATGTCCTTGATGCATTTCAAGTTTTCTTTCAAATCTTTCAAATAAAGTAAAAGCATCAGCTGTAGCACCAGCAAATCCAGCTATCACTTTATCTTGATATAATCTTCTTACTTTTCGTGCATTAGCTTTCATAACAATATTTCCCATTGTTACTTGCCCATCACCACCAATTACTACTACATTATCTTTTCTAACCGATAAAATAGTTGTTCCATAATACTGATTCAAATCATTAACCTCATAAACAAAAATTTTTTTTACAACCTAACTTTAAAAAAATAATCTTAAATTATTAAAATAATTATACTTCTTAATAAAAAGATCAAACAGTACAGTATTCTGATACTATCATATCAATGATACATCATTCAACCATAAAAAATTATAATCTATCAACAAAATGAAACCTATCAAATAAATGATATACCATGCATTAATGGACCAACATTTAAATACTCTGCAATACTTTGTCCAATATCTGCAAATGTATCACGACGTCCAATAAAATTACTTGATATTTTTGGCCCAAAACCTAATATTGGAATATGCTCTCTTGTATGACCAAACCCAGAAAATGTAGGATCACAACCATGATCTGACACAATAAATACAAGATCATCTTCACGTAATATAGAAAATAATTCAGGTAACCTAGAATCAAATAACTCTAAAGCGTTCGCATAACCAGCAACATTTCTTCTATGACCATAAACAGAATCAAAATCAACAAAATTAGTAAATATCAAACTTCCATAAGAAGCTGATTTAAGAGCGCTCAAAGTAGCATCAAATAACGCCATATTATTTTTTCCCTTAATTATTCTAGTACATCCTCGATTAGAATAAATATCAGAAACCTTACCAATAGTAATAACCTCCCTATTATTTTCTTTCAAGATATCTAACAAAGTAGACTCAGGTGGCTCACCTATATAGTCACGACGATTTTCCGTTCTAAAAAATGAACCAGGTTTTCCAGAAAACGGTCTAGCAACCACTCTACTAATATTATATTTATCCACTAATATTTTTGCAATTTTACAAATATCATATAATTGTCTTATATTGAATATATCTTCATGAGCCGCAATTTGAAATATACTATCATTAGACGTATAAATGATAGGTTTACCCGTACGTAAATGCTCTTCACCAAACTCTTCTATAATTACGGTACCAGAAGAATGCTTCTGACCTAAAACACCAGGCAAATTAGCTTGTTTAATAAATTCACTAATTAAATCTTTAGGAAAACAAGGATCAGTATTTGGGAAATATCCCCATGGTAAAACAGTTGGAACTCCTGTTATTTCCCAATGACCACTAGGTGTATCCTTTCCAAAACTTTTTTCAACAGCATATCCATAATATCCTAATGGTTTATCTAATACAGATAAGTCTACCAAATCTATTCCAGAACTTGCAACAGCCACATGATATATTCCTAATTTTGATAAATTTGGTATATTCAATTTTCCACTTCTAATACCTACAAGATCTGCCTTTCCATTAGAACAAGCCATATAAATATTTCCAAAAGTATTAGAACCTTGATCATTATATTTATTAGCATCCAAACTTTCTCCCACACCCAAAGAATCTAATAACAATAAACATACTCTTCTTAAAGACATATTATCTCTCCTCTAATAAATTATAATTAATTTCCTTTAAACCAAATAAAATAAAAAAAGCAATAATCATTCCAAAAGGAATAATTAAAATTGCATAACGATAATCTTCTATAGAATAAAAAAATGTAGATTTCAAACATCTTATTTTTTGACAATACATTAATAAAAAACTAAATATATTTTGATACACAACATAACTGCCTTGAGTAATAGTAGAAACTACACTAACTGACATAGTAGAAATCTCTAAATCACCTAATTCAGATACAAAAGCATAACTTATAATTTGCGATGCAGTAAAAAAACCTAACAAAAAAAATAACAATTTCATTTCAAACAATGAAACAGGATAAAAGAAAATAAATACAGAAACTATAAAAGACAATATAGCACCAATTTGCATAACTATAATACGAAGTTTTAACATATCTGATATCCAACCTATAATTGGACTACCAAAAATAATACCTAAAAACAACATAGTATTAATGCTGGAAGCTACTTCTTTAATAACATTCATCCTTCGCATTAAATAAATAGTTCCAATCATTGCTCCAAATACAGCAACAACCATGTTCATTAAACTAGTATACAAAGCAGCTCTCAAAATATAAAAATTACAATATACTTTTTTTAAAATACAAAAAAAAGAAGTATTATTTTTTCTAAAATTGTTTCTAATATCTTTTCTATCAATAATGCCTAAATACATAATTAACAATATAAATACACCAAACCAAGCTACAATTAATAAAGCATTTCTCCATCCAAATCTAATCACCAATTTTGTCAAAGGATATTGAGAAAATATACCGCCAACCATTCCAATAGTAACAATAAATCCTGTAGCTAAAGCCATTTTATTTGAAACAATCCAATTTGACGCAAGACGTATAGGACTCAAAAAACAAAAAGCACTTCCAATTCCCATTACAAATCTACAAATTAAAGCTAAGTAAAAAGATTTAGTATAAGAAAAACAAAAAATGCTAATTATACAAATCAGCATAGATAACAAAATAATTTTTTTAACCGAATATTTATTTAGAATACCACCTGCAAAAGGTAAAAAACATACGTTAGATACGTAATATATACTAGAAAGATAAGCCATTTTATCGGCATGAATACAAAAATCTCTCATAACATTATCAGCAATTGAAGAAAACATATTTCCCTGTATAAATTCATAGAAAAAAAATAAAGAACCACATATACAAATAAACCATGGAAATAAAACCAAACTTAGTTTTTTTTTAAAACAAAAATTTATATTTCTTTTTGCTACTCTAAACATTTTTACGTTCCTATAAACTTATTTTAATCTACTAAAGATCTACAATAAGTCTCTTTTATAAAGAAAACTGTAAATAACGCAATTATTAAAGATATAGGAAAAATTCTCATTGCATAAATAAAATCATAATTTAAATAATATTTAATATAATAATTTGAATGAATTTGCACCAAATAACCAAACAAGACTTGTCCTATAGCTCCTCCACCCATAATTATAATAGAAGCAATACTTGTAGCTGCTCCAGTATTTAAACTAGAATTACTTTCAGAAATTAACGGACAACTAATAACTTGAGAACTCGCAAAAAATCCTATTAAAAAAAATAATATAAACAATAAAAATTTCGATATAAACAAACACTTTATACATAAAGGAATCATGACTATAATATTCATTATAGCTCCAAAAAACATTAATGGTTTTCTACGTTTATAAAAATCTGAAATCCATCCCATCAATGGAGAACCAAATATACTTCCCATAAATATCATATTAATTATTTTAACAGACTCTAATTTAGATAAATGATAAGTATATTGCAAATATGTTCCACCCCATAAAGCACATAAAACCACTACTGGTAAATTTAACAAAGATGTATATAAACCAATTAACCAGTTTTGTTTATTTTTTATAACATTCAAAAAACATATAAATAATCTATACTTATCCATAGATAATATATTCTTATCTTTATTAGGATAAGATAAATATGGAAAATCTTGAATTACAAGATATAACCAAAGAAACAAAAATAAACCAGTCACTACATCTATATATAATGAAAATCTCCAATTAAAAAAATTATTTAACCATGTTAAAAGAATATGAGATATCATACCACCAATAAAAGCCATCATAATAACAATACCAATAATCAATGCTCTTCTACATGACGGAAACCATCTAGAAATCAAAACAACACAAGATAAAAAACAAAAAGCATTACCTATACCTGATATGAAATAAAAAATAGAAGCAAAAATAAATGAATGAGAAATTGCAAAACCAAAAATACCAAAAATACAAATTAACATAGTAATCAATACAACTTTACGAACAGAAAAACAATCTAGAATAATTCCAGCAGGTATTAAGAAAAAAACATCTGCCCATAAATACATACTCGACATCCAACTCAACTGTGCAGAATTAATTTTAAAATCACTACGTAAAGATTCATTAATAACATCAAAAATATTAAATTGAAAAAATTCATAACAAAAAAACAATCCAGAAGATAAACAAACTAACCATGACATAAAGTATTTATTACTATCACTAAAAAAAGATCTTTTAAAAATCATAAATAAACCTATGAATTGTACTTAACCATAAGTATATCAAAAAACTATTTATAAATCTATTTTATCTATTGATAAATATCAATTTCATAACAATCATAAGATTAATATACAACCACATAAAATATAAAATCACTAATTTTAATATACAAAACTTGAAATTAAACTATTAACAATAAAAATAAAACCTGTATTATTAACCATATTATTAATATAAAAACAATTCAAAATTGTCCTTACTAATAAACATAAACCTATAATTTTTAATTATTTTTTAATTTAAACCAATAAGAAGAATTTTCTTCAGAAATACAATAAAAATCATCACTAATCGCATATCCAATAACACATGCTAATACATTATCAATATATAAGAGAGGAATCCTAAACCTCAACCAAGGTGGTACATTCCAATATTGAAATAATTTTTTTAATGTTTTATTTTGTTTTCTCCATCTAATCCTCTCACCTCCAGAACGAAATTTAATAAAAATTTTACTACCCTTAGGTATAAATAATCCATATTTAGTATTTATTACATTTAAAGTACCTAAACTTTTTCCTAAAAATAAAGGACTAGGAAAATTAATCCAATACACTACCATATTCAATTTACAATAATAATTAAATTCATCAAATAAAATATATAAATTCTGTTTATAACTCCTTATGCAAATATTCTTCCAATTTACTTTTACATTAGTAGTATTCTCTGCATTTTTAAGATTACTTGCTATAATATTAAAAATTTTTGAATTAGGAATAAGAATACCTAAATTTTTAAACCAAAAATATAAAACATTTTTTATACGTTCTATGCTTAATTTTATCAAATTTTTTATTGGAATATGAGAAAAATTTTTGTATCTACAATTCAGAATTTCAGGACAATCAATTCTAGCCAAATCAAACAAATTATTGCTAGCATCTAAACAATTAGACGCTAATCTAAACAAATTATTAACAATACCAGGCCAACGTAAAGTAATTAATGGAATAACTTTATTTCTTAAAAAATTTCTTGAAAAAACATTATTATGATTACTATCATCATCAATCCAGTTCAAATTATTTTCATCGGCATATTGCCTCAATATATAAGATTCATATTTTAAAAATGGTCTAACTACGTATCCTAATTTTAAAGATCTTACAGGATGCATAGCAGATAAACCACAAATACCAGACCCTCTAAATAAATGTAATAACAAAGTTTCAACCTGATCATTTTTATGATGACCTAATAAAATTGCATCATTCTTTCCAAGAATACTTAAATAAATACTATATCTAATTCTTCTTGCTATCTGTTCAACATTAGAAAGTTTAGTAAAATAAATATTTTTAGAAATAAATAAAATTTTTTTATTGTAACAAAATTGTCTACAATGATCTTCCCAAAAATAAGAACGATCACTTAAATTATGATTAATATGTAAAGCAATTATTTTTGATCTAAAATATTGCTCTGCAAATAAAGAATATAATAATACTGTTGAATCTAATCCTCCACTAAAACCCACAAATAACCTATCATATTTTTTTAAATAAGATAACCAATAAGAATCTAGCAAAGAACTAATTTTTAACTCCCATTTTAATAAATTTTTTGTAACGATTCTTTAAAATTTCATTTAGAGAAAATGATTTAAGAATCTTTAATTCTTTTAAAAAAACACTTTTTAAATGTAAAAACATTTCATTAGGACATCTATGAGCTCCACCTAAAGGCTCTTTAATAATTCTATCAATCAATTTTAATCTTAAAATATCTTTAGAAGTAATTCCCATAGAACATGCAGCTTCATGAGATTTATTTATATCTTTCCATAAAATGGAAGCACAACCTTCTGGTGAAATAATAGAATAAGTACTATATTCTAACATTAAAATTCTATCTCCTATACCAATCGCTAAAGCCCCACCAGAACCAGCTTCTCCAATAATTGTACAAATAATTCTTGTCTTTAAACTTGACATACCTAATAAATTCTCAGCAATTGCTCTAGATTGATTATATCTTTCTGCAATAACTCCAGGATATGCTCCTGGAGTATCAATAAAAGTAAAAACAGGCAATTCAAATTTTTCTGCTAATTTCATTAAACGCAATGCTTTCCTGTATTCTTCTGGTCTAGCCATTCCAAAATTTCGATATATTTTTTCTTTTGTATGTTTTCCTTTTTGATGACCTATTAACATAACAGAATCATTACCTAACTTAGCCAAACCTCCAATTATTGCCGGAGCTGATGAATAATATCTATCTCCATGTAACTCTTGAAAATCAGTAAAAATACTATATATATAATCACTTGTTTGAGGCCTTAATGGATGTCGAGCAATCTGAACAATTTTCCAAGGATCTAATCTTGAAAAAATTTTTTTTATTAAAAAATAATATTTAGATTCAAGATAATTAATTTTTTTATTAACATGTTTCTTATTGTCATCACAAATTATTACATATAATGCTTTAATTTTTTGATATAATTCTTCTATAGGAGATTCAAAATCTAAAAAATTTCTATTCATAGATACTTATTTAAAAAAAAATTATCTATCAAAACAAATAAAAAACTTTATAAAAATATATAATATATTATATGTCATATAATTTTCTTTTAAAAACAAAAAATAATATATTAAATAATTTTAAATTAAAAACAAACCAAATTGATATATGGGAATTTCCATATAACATTATTCCAATCAAATTAGCAAAAAATTTTCTTAATTCTCAAGAAATTTCAAAAGCATCCAAACTTAATTTTAATTATCATAAACATAAATTTATAATAAATCGTGCTTTATTAAAAATAATATTAAGTCATTATTTAAAACAAAATATTCATAAATTAAAACTAAACTTTAATAAAAATGGAAAACCTTTTATTAATTACAAATATATCCAATTAGAATTTAATTTAAGTCATTCTTACAAAATATCATTATTAGCGATTGGAAAAAAATATCCAATAGGTATTGATGTTGAATTTTTTTTTAAAAGAAATTTCAATAAAATTATAAAAAAAATTCTTAATTTTGAAGAATTAACTATATTTAATCAAATATCTGAAAAATTCAAACCTACCGTGTTTTACAAAATATGGACACAAAAAGAAGCATTTATAAAAACATTCGGATTAAAAATAACCTTTCCTATGTCATATCCATGCTCTTGGACTATTGAAACTCTTATTAACAACCTCAAAGTAGAATTAAAATCAAAAAATAACCAATATTGGAATATAATGTCTTTTTCACCAAAAAATTTATATAATGCATCTATTTGCTATTCTCAAAAAATTAAGACAATACGATATAGAACAATATATCCACAAAACTTCTATAAATACTTTTATAAAATTAATAATTAATAATTTATATATAAAATATTAATATATATATATTTAAAAAATATTTTCTTTATAATAAGAAACATAATCTTTTTAATTACAATCTTTTATTGTACTAAACAAAATTTATTAAAACTATTTAAATGTATTATATAAATAAAAAAATTATTTCTAACTTACTATATAAAAAAAATTTTAAAAAAAAATTTAATTTATATATTTTTAAATCTCTAAAATCAACAAACCAATTTCTTAAAAAATTACCCTATAAATCAATATTAGAAATTTGCTGTTCAGAACAACAAACAAATGGAAAAGGTAAAAATAACAAAAAATGGATTTCACCTTTTGGGAAAAATATTTATCTTTCTAGTAAATGGAATTTAAAATGTAAATCATATCTACTATCTGGACTAAGCTTAATAGTTGGTCTATCTATTATAGACAGTTTAAAATTTAAAAATATCGAACAAGATCTAAAAATTAAGTGGCCAAATGATATTTTCTGGAAAAATAAAAAAATGGGTGGCATTTTAATAGAAAACAATATTAAATGTAATAATTTACAAACCATTGTCATAGGAATAGGATTAAATATAAACTTAAATCCTTATAAATATTCATCAAAAAAAAATCTTTTTTGCTCTTTACATGAAGTAACAAAAAAAAAATATAACCGTAACCATTTAATCGCTAATTTATTATGTTCACTAAACAATAATTTAAAATTATTCCTAAAAACAGGATTTCATTCTTTTTTAAATAAATGGAAGAAATTTGATTATTTATTTGAAAAATATATAGGAATATCACAATCAAAAAAAAAATTATTTGGAATATATAAAGGAATAAATAATAATGGTCACCTTATATTAAAAACAAACAAAAAAATTATCAATATTACATCAGGATCTATAATTTATTTTCGAAATATCAACAAATATTATCATTCTAAAAATATAATTTCCAAAAAAAAATAAAACACCACCAAAAACCTTTTTTACCATTATTTTCTTTTAAAAAAAATACTGATAACTATTTTATTTAGTTTTACTATCTAATACTTTATTACTATTTTCTTTTTTTTCTTTTTGAATACGTAAATATATTTCCTCTCTATGAACTGAAACATTCTTAGGAGCATTAATTCCTAATCTAACTTGATTTCCCTTAACACCTAACACAGTAATATTAACTTCATCACCAATCATTAATGTTTCACCAAGACGCCTAGTCAAAATTAACATACTTAATTCTCCATATAAAATATAGATAATACAACACTAAAAATATATATCTAATTCAAATAACAACCAAAACATTTATAATAATCATTATACATAACAAAAAAAATCAAAAAATAATAAAATAATTATAAAAATTATAATTTCTTAAATCTTAATAGCTTTATCATATAAAAAAAATTATATATCTAATTTAGTATATAATTACCAATACTAATTATATTTTCTTAAAGATATGAAACTAATTTATAATAACATAAAACTTATATATCTACCCATTATATTTTGTATAATATTCTATTTTATAAACTTAAATAAAAAAACTTTAATAACAATCAAAACTTAATTATTTATATATTGTAAAAATAAACTTCACATATTCTCTACTATTTTTTTAGAAAACTCCATAGTACCTAAACAAACTGCATCCTTCATTTTTTTATAAAAATCACTAGTAACAAATTTACTCTTAATAGTTTTTCTTATACCACTTATTATATAATCAGCAGCCTGATACCATCCAATATGCCTTAACAACATTTCTGCGGATAAAATTAACGAACTAGGATTGGCAATATTTAAATTAGCATATTTAGGAGCACTTCCATGTGTAGCTTCAAACAAAGCAATATTATTTCCTATATTAGCCCCTGGTGATATTCCAATACCACCAATTTGAGCAGCTAAAGCATCTGAAATATAATCTCCATTCAAATTCAGGGTAGCAATTACACCATAATCTTCTGGATTTAACAAAATTTGTTGAAAAAAAGCATCTGCCATTATATCTTTGACTATAATATTCATATTATTTTTAGGATTTATTAATTTCGCCCATATTCCATTTGAATGTGGAATTCCATTAAAATATTTATATACAACATCATAACCCCATTCTCTAAATGCTCCCTCAGTAAATTTCATAATGTTTCCTTTATGGACCAATGTTACTGAATCATAATTATTATCAATTGCATACTGAATAGCAAATTTAACTAACCTCTTAGTACCTTTTTCAGAAACTAATTTTATTCCAACACCACACGAATTAGAAAATCTTATATTATTAACTCCCATATTTTCATGCAAAAAATTTATAATTTTTTTTGCACCTACTGAATTTGCTTTCCATTCAATGCCAGAATAAATATCCTCTGAATTTTCCCTCAAAACTACCATATTAACCTTCCAAGGTTCTTTAACAGGAGAAGGAACCCCATAAAAATAACGAATAGGCCTACAACAAACATATAAATCTAACAATTGACGAATTTTTACATTTAATGAACGCATACCACCACCAACAGGTGTAGTTAATGGACCTTTTATTGAAACCAAAGACCTTTTAAGTATATCTAAAGTTTCTTTTGGAAGAAATTCACTAAATCCATATATCTTTTGTGCTTTATCTCCAACATAAACCTCTAACCAAATAATTTTCTTTTTGTTTCCATAAGCTTTATATACAGCAGAATTAACAACATATAACATTGATCCAGTTATATCTTTCCCAATACCATCACCCTCAATAAATGGAATAATAGGATAATGTGGTATATTTAATATCCCATTATCACTAACAGTAATAAATTCTCCATCAGTTGGTATACAAATATAATTCAAAATTACCCCCCCCATATTTCATATTAAATCCAATAACTTCCTAATACATTTAAATATATAAATATATCCCACTCAAAAAAACTAAACATAGAATATCTAAAAACCTTATCTACAAAGTATAAAATATCTATTATTAAAAATAAACTCTTATTAAGTGATATTACATAATATATAATTACATTATTATAATTAATTTTATTTATCATTAATAATTTAATTTCATCGAAAAAAAATAATGCTAATAACAAATTATAATAAAATCTTATTCATTAAATAACATATAAAAGGCCATAAAATAATACTCAACAGTATATTTGTGATTATAACTATTAAATTCATATAATAATGGCCAAATAAAATATTTGTAAAACACATACTAATCTGATACAAACAACATGAACATCCTATTATAAATAACTTTTGCATAAAAGAAAAAAAACTAAAAAACTTAATTTTATCTCTTAAAAAAAATATAGTTAAATTTAAAGAAAAACTATTTTGTCCCAATATTGCACAAGATAACACATCTAATATTATGCCAATACAAAATATAAAAAAAGGATTAACAATATAAGAAAAATAAAATTGAAAATATAAAATTAATATCAAAAATAAAAAAGGTTTAATTTCTATAAAAAAATTCGAAAAAAAATAAACATTTAAAACAAATGTCATAAATATAACAAAATATATACGAAAACATTTTATGTCAAATACATATCTAATAATATGTAACATTCATACTTCTAGTAATTTGATTAATACATTTTACTTCCTGTTTATGAGATAATAATAACAATACTAAATGATCTTTATTTAATAAAGAAAATGGTTTTACTGTTACCTCTAAAAAAAAATGTCCAGTAATATTTTTTACATTTGTAATATATCCAATTGGATAGCCTTCTGGATACACACATCCCAATCCAGATGTAACTAAAACATCACCCTTATAAACAGAAGATTTACCATATGCATTTATCAATGATAAATTATTAGAATTATTGCCTTTTAAAATAAAGTAATTACCATTTCTAATATCCATAACTAAAAACGCACTTTTAGAATCAATAATCAAAAGCACAGTACTTGTATTTTTTCCTACATCAATTATTTTTCCAACAAAACCTTTTGAATCTAAAACAGTCTGTCCAATATAAACACCATCATTTGATCCTTTGTTCAAAACCATTATTTGCTTTGAACTATTAATACTAGTGAACATAACATCTGCAACCATTGTCTTTATTGATTTTCTAATAGATGCAAATAACAATCTACGTAATTCTAAATTTTCTCTTTCAATGAAATTTAATCGATGTAACCTTATTTTGAGAAAAAAAATTTCATAATTTAATTTTTTAATTTCCTTTACAAAATAAAATTTACTAACAAAGGAAAAATATACTAATTGAAAATACTTGACAAAACCATCAATAATATATTTAACCGGGTAAAACAACATTAATACATCATTTCTCAACATACCTAAAAAACTATAATAAAAATCACATATCATTAAAACAAAAGAAAAAAACAAAAAAAATAAAAAACATCTTAGATTTTTTTTACCATGACCCATATTTTAATTATTCAATTGAAATAAAATAATTTTCATAAAAATCCATTGTTTCTAATACTTTTCCACCTCCACGTACTACACAAGTTAATGGATCTTCTGCTATAGAAACTGGTATACCAGTCTCTTCCATCAACAAAATATCTATATTTTTCAATAAAGCACCACCACCAGTTAAGACCATACCATATTCAGCTATATCTCCAGCTAACTCAGGAGGGGTAGATTCAAGGACTGATCTAATTGCTCTAACTATTCCTAAAATCGGTTCACGTAAAGCATCAAATATCTCACTACTATTCAATACAAAAGAACAAGGAATGCCCTCCGTCAAATTTCTACCTCTTACACTAATCTCTAAAATATCTCTATTTGGAAAAGCTAAACCAATTTCATGCTTTATCTTTTCAGCCATAGTTTCTCCAATTAAAGTACCATAATTCCTTCGAACATATGAAATAATAGAATCATCAAACTTATCACCACCGATTCTAACTGAATTATGATATACAATTCCATTCAAAGAAATAATCGCTACTTCAGTAGTTCCACCCCCAATATCTACTACCATAGAACCATTGGCCTCATCTACTGGCATTCCAGAACCTAATGCAGCAGCCATAGGCTCTTCGATAAGAAAAACTTCTCTAGCTCCAGCTCCAACAGCAGATTCACGAATAGCCCTTCGCTCAACTTGAGTTGATCCACAAGGAACACATACTAACACTCTAGGACTAGGTCTAATAAATTTATTTTCATGAATCTTATTAATAAAGTATTGCAACATTTTTTCTGTTACAAAAAAATCAGCAATTACACCATCTTTCATCGGCCTTATTGCAATAATATTACTTGGAGTTCTTCCTAACATAGACTTTGCTGATACTCCAACAGCAGCAATTCTTTTCTGTCCATCTTTAATTCTTAAAGCTACCACTGAAGGTTCATTTAAAACAATACCCTTTCCTTTAACATAAATTAAAGTATTAGCAGTTCCTAAATCAATTGATAAATCATTAGAAAAAATACCTCTCAATTTCCTTAACATAATAGACTCTATGCTTAATACAATAAAAAACAAAATAAAAATATCTGACAAATAATAATTTTGAAATAGCTAAAAACAATAAAATCAGAAAATACTTTTAAAATTCTTTATAAAATTTTTTGCTATTTTCTTTAAAACCGACTTAATAAATACATAACAATAATTTTCAATATTTTTTATATATATTTTATTCTATATAAAATATACAATGTATAATCAATACAAGATATTATCACTATTTTAATTGTTACATAAAACGATAAAATTATAAAAGAATCTAAACAATTAGTCTATAAAATTATTTTTTTTAAAATAAAAATAAAACTTAATCTTTTATAAATTATAAATAATGTTCTATTTTATCTCATTCTTAATAATATTTACTATATTTTCAACAGAAGAATTAACAAATAAAGATTTTATCCTCCTTTTAATATCTTTTCGTTTTGCATATAACTTATTAACCCATAATAAAAGACTTTCTGCAGTTACAGTATTTTCATTTAAAACTATACTAACCCCTTTTTTTTTAAAATAAAAAGCATTGTCAATTTGTTCTCCACGACTAACATTTTTAGACAATGGTATTAAAATATTTGGTTTTCCTAAAGAGAGAATTTCATAAATAATATTAGCACCAGCCCTAGATATCACAATATCACTTGCCGCTAATAAATCCGAAAAAATTTCATCAGCAAACTCAATTTGAAAATAATTTTTTCTATAAAAAAAAGATAAATCTAAATTATTAGATCCACATAAATGAATTATTTGATAATTTATGCAAAATAAATGTAATGACTTTCTTATAATAGAATTTAAAATCAAAGAACCTTGACTTCCTCCAACTATTAATATACAAGGAATACTATCATGAAAACCACATAAAGATAAACCTTTAGATTTCAACCCACGAAATATAGAAGATCTAATAGGAACACCTGTAACAAATACTTTTTTGTTTTTTAAAAATAAATATTTTTTTTTTAAATCCATTGATAAGCACACAGATGTTACAAAAGGCAAACTTAATCGGTTAGATAATCCTAAAGTTATATCAGACTCATGTAAAATTACAGGAATACTATTTAACCATGCTGCAATAATTACAGGAAAAGAAACAAAACCACCTTTTGAAAAAACAACATCAACTTTCATTTTTTTAAATTTAAAAAATGTTTGAATTATTCCAAATAAAACTTTTATTACATCTATAAAATTTTTCCAACTAAAATAGCGTCTCAATTTTCCACTTACTACACAATGATATGAAACAAATGGCAAAGATGATATAAGATACTTATCCAATGTTTTATTTAAACCAAAATAATATATTTTCCAATTACTATCATATTTTAATGATTCCATAATTGCTATATTTGGAATAATATGACCAGCACTACCCCCTCCTGTAAAAACAATACAAAACATAAAAAGTATAAAATATCGTTATTTTATAATGAACATACTATAAAAATTTTAAAATTTTATTTTATATAATTTAAAATTACTAAATTTAATAACCAAATATTTTATCATGATATAAAATATAAAAATTATTTGTTATTACTTATAACCTATTGCTTAAAGTCAACTAACAAAACTATTATTTTATATAAAATTACACATTACCATTTTATAATAAACAAAAAATTATAAAAAATATAGATTACAAACATTAATAAAAATTATTAACCAATAATAATGTATTTAATTTTTATTAAAAAATATTTTATAATTACAAATCATTCTAACTTAGAATAAAAAATTAGAATACATAATGAAATCATTCAATTTACATTCTATATCTCCAATAGACGGTAGATATTCAAAAAAGACAAAAATATTAAAAGCTTATTTTAGTGAATTTTCTTTAATATATCATAGATTAAAAATAGAAATTTATTGGTTAAAATCCTTGATAAATAACAAAAAAATTAAAAATTTATATAAATTAAATCATAAAGAAAACAAATATTTAAAAAAAATATTAAACAACTTTAATGAATCTGAAGCAAAAAAAATAAAAAACTATGAAAAAAAAACAAATCATGATTTAAAAGCAATAGAATATTATTTAAAAGACAAATTTAAAAAATCTAAAATACTACAACAATATATACCTTATATTCATTTTGCATGCACATCAGAAGATATAAATAATCTTTCTTATACAATTATGATAAAAAATGCTATTCAATATGTTATAGAACCTATATTATCTAAAACCATTAATAGCATCCTAACTTTAGGGAAAAAACATAATAATATACCAATGCTATCTAGAACACATGGACAACCAGCATCACCAACAACAATAGGAAAAGAAATGGTAGTGTTCTTATCTAGACTAAAACATCAAAAAAGTCAATTATCTAAAATAAATTTATCAGCAAAATTTAATGGAGCCGTAGGAAATTATAATGCACATATTATTGCATTCCCAAAAATAAATTGGATAAAACATTGCAAAAAATTTATTAATTCATTTAAAATTTCATTCAACAATTATACAACACAAATAGAACCGCATGATAATATAGCAGAATTATGCCATGTAATGGTACGCATTAACAATATACTACTTGATTATACAAAAGATATATGGTACTACATATCAATAAACTATTTTTCCTTAAAATTTTTTTCAAAAGAAACAGGTTCTTCTACAATGCCACATAAAAATAATCCAATAGAATTTGAAAATGCAGAAGGAAATCTAAGTTTATCTAATACATTATTTGCATATTTTGCAAATAAACTAACAAAATCAAGATTACAACGTGATTTATCAGGATCTACTATATTACGAAACATAGGAGTTCCTTTTTCTCATACAATAATTGCTTACAAATCAATTATCAAAGGAAATAAAAAAATCATAATTAATCATGGAACAATAAAAAAAGATTTAAACAATAATTGGGGAATAATGTCTGAAGCAATACAAACTATCATGCGAAAATACAAAATACCAAACGCTTACGAAAAAATAAAGAAAATAACAAGAGGAAAAAAAACCAATAAAAACAACATAAAAAAAATCATAAAAGATTTAAATCTACCAATCAAAATAAAAAACAAATTAAATAAACTAAACCCAGAAAAATATATTGGATTATCTAAATTATTATCAGGTAATTTTTATAAAAATTTTAATAAAAATATATAAAATAATATATATCAATAAAAACAAAATTATAAAATATTAAAAATAAAAAATGAAAACCGAGATGGCGAAACTGGAAAACGCGCTAGACTCAAAATCTAGTAGTTATTAATAACTTTACGGGTTCAAATCCCGTTCTCGGTAAATATATTTTTACAAAATTAACATATAACACTATATGTCATATACAACGATCATTCAAAATGGACCATCTAGGCTTAACTGATATAGAAAGATCAGGATCTTGAATTCCCTTTAAAAAATATTGACATCCTACATAAGCAACCATAGCACCATTATCTGTACAATACTCTAAACTAGGAAAAAATACATCACCATCCAATTTTTTCATCAACTTTGTCAATGCTTTTCTTAATGCTTTATTTGCACTTACACCACCTACAACAACTAATTTACTATTTAAAGTTTTTTTTATAGCTCTTTTACATTTGATAACAATCGTATCTATAACAGCATCTTGAAATAATTTAGCTATATTTTTTTTTGCCCTTTCATCTTTATCACTTTTATTCCAAACTTCAACTGCATAGGTTTTTAACCCACTAAAACTAAAATCTAAACCAGACTTATAAATCATTGGTCTAGGAAATTTTTTAAATAATAAATTATTATCACTAATAATATCTCTATCTTCATTAAAAGAATCTGCAATTTCAGCTAAAATAGAACCACCAGGATACATAATACCCATCATTCTAGCTATTTTATCAAAAACTTCTCCAACAGCATCATCTAATGTATCTCCTAATAAACAATAAGTACCCAATGAACATACTTTAACCAACTGAGTATGTCCACCAGATACTAATAACCCTAAAAATGGAAAATCAAGATTTGGATAATCAAGTTTAATCGATAATAAATGTGCTTCTAAATGATTAATTGCTAAAGAAGGTTTATTTAACGAATAAGCTAAACTCTTTGCAAAACAAGTGCCTACTAATAAAGAACCAACTAAACCAGGACCTGCAGTATATGCTACAGCATCAATATCAGTTATTTTCAACTTTGCTTTCAATAAAACTTCATTCATTAGTGGTATCAAACGCTTTATATGATCACGAGATGCTAATTCTGGAACTATTCCTCCATAAACTCTATGTAATTTAATTTGTGAATATAATACATGAGAAAGTAATCCATATTCAGAATCATAAATTGCCATACCCATTTCATCACAAGATGATTCTATGCCTAATATTCGCATTTATACTAAATAATACATAATAATTATTATTATTTTTATAATTTATTATAAAAAATAAAATTTGACAAATACATCCTATAAAATTAGAATATGTCAACTATATTTTTTTAGGAGAATAAATGCCAACAATTCGTATAAAAGATGGAGAAAATTTAGAATATGCACTAAGACGCTTTAAACGATCATGTGAGAAATCTGGAATTTTAAATGAATTAAGTAAAAGAGAATTTTATGAAAAACCAACTACAGAACGAAAAAGAAAACAAGCAGCTGCTATAAAAAGACATTTTAAAAAAATAACCAGAGAAGAACTTTTTATAAAAAAATCTAAAAAAAATACTAAACATAATAAAAAAACGAAAAAATATAAAAAAATAAAGTATTTAAACAATTTAAAATATTAAAATAATTTAATCAACATTACAATTTCATAACTATCATATTATTAGAATAATTAATTAATAAATTTAAAAAATTTTTAATATTAAAAACTAATATAGTTATTATTTATTAACCAATAAATTTCTATGTAAAAAATACAAAAATTCGATTTTTAAAAAAAATTTATAAAAAAATATCTTAAAATAATGTTTCCAACAGATTCACAATATATAGCTAATATAGTATTAAAACAAATAGATATAGTTCAAATAATTAATAATTACCTAAAATTAAAAAAAATAGGAAATAATTTTACTGCATATTGTCCGTTTCATAAAGAAAAAACTCCATCCTTTAAAATTGAAACAAAAAAACAATTTTTTTATTGCTTTGGATGTGGAAAAGGAGGAAATGCAATTAGTTTTATTATGAATTATTTTAACAAAAATTTTTCTGACTCTGTTAAAATATTAACTTCAAAAATTAATACAAAAATAAATATTATTCCAAATAAAAATAAACTTTATTATTTCACAAATACATATAATCTATTAGAAAAAATAAATTCTTTTTACCAAAATACACTAGAAAAAAAAGGGAAAAACGCAATAAAATATTTAAAAAATAGAAATATAAAAATAGAAACAATAAAATTTTATCAATTAGGATATGCACCAAAAGGATTTCATACTCTTATAGATAAATTTAAAACTCATCAACAAGATTTAATCGATACTGGAATGATTATAAAAAAAAATAAAAAAATCTATGATCGATACCAAAACAGAATTATGTTTCCTATACACAATCATTATGGAAAAATCATAGGTTTCGGAGGAAGAGCTCTAGAAGAAAAACAAAGTCCAAAATATATCAACTCACCAGAAACAACCTTTTTTAAAAAAAGTTTTGAACTTTATGGATTATATCAAATAGCACAAACTAAAATTAATTCTATAATTATCGTAGAAGGATATATTGATGTTATCACACTATTTCAAAATAAAATTAGAAATACAGTTGCTGTATTAGGAACATCAATAACAAATAAGCACATAGAAATATTAAAAAAATACACAAAAAAAATAATCTTTTGCTTTGATGGAGATCTACCAGGAAAAAAAGCAGCATGGAACGCAATGAAAATTTGTCTATCACACATAAACAAAGAATTAAACATTTATTTTGCTTCATTACCAAATAATCAAGATCCAGACGAAATTATTCAAAAAGAAGGAAAAAAAAAATTTATTCACTATATAAATAACTCCAAATCATTAGATATTTATCTTTTAGAAAATTTTTATAAATATTTTAACACAAACTCAATTATAGAAAAACATAAATTTATACACACAATCAAACCATATATACTAAAAATTCAAGATGAAATATACAAAGAATTATTATTAAAAGAAATATCCAAAAAAATAGGAATTGACATTAATAGATTAGAACATTTAATTAATAATTATAATAATAAAACAATAAATATATATAATAAAGAAAACAACTTTATCAAATCAAAGAATCCTGTATTAAATATCATCTCTTTACTAATTCAATATCCAGAAATTATTTACAAATATAATATGAATTTAAATTTACTAACTGATAGTAACATAATAATAAAAAATATTGTAAAACAAATACATGAAAATCCTAAAATTAATACAGCAATATTACTAGAAAAATGGAGAAACACCTCGTTATTTAAATATTTTATTAAATTAGCATCTTGGGATTATACATTATCAAAAAATAACTTATTACAAGAAATCAAAAATTACATTACAATTTTAAAAAAAAAAAAATTAGAAACTAAAATAGAAAAATTAATTAAAAAATCAAAAAATAAAGAACTTACTCAAACAGAAAGAACACTTTTACAAAATATGATAAAAAAAAAACATAAAACTAAAAAAATTAAAAATTATTAATAATATAAATAAATATTGGAAACTAATTATACCTAGTTTATAATCAAATTATTTTTTTTATTCTAAACGATATTTTATTAAATACTTCAAACTATGAAAAATGACCAAGAACAACATTCACAAATTACTAAAGTAATTAAATTAGGAAAAGAACAAAATTATCTTACTTATTCTCAAATTAATGATTTTTTACCAAATATCATTGATCCAGAACACTTTGACGTAATTATAAACATGTTAGAATCAATGAATATCAAAGTATTCGAAATATCCCCCAATGAAAATGAACTTGCCTTACTAGGAACAACAGAAGAAATACCAGAAGATGTAGAAGAAGTAGCAGCTGCTATCGCATCAGTAGATACAGAAACAGGAAGAACAACAGATCCAATTAGAATGTATATGAGAGAAATGGGAAGTGTAGAATTATTAACACGACAAGGAGAAATCGAAATAGCAAAACGAATTGAAGATGGAATAAATCAAATTTTAAAATCACTAGCAAATTATCCTAAAACAATAGAATTACTATTAATAGATTATGATAAAGTTCTATCTGAAGAAATAAAATTAAATGATCTCATCAATGGCTTTCTAGATACTAAAACAATAAAAGAATCAAACATCGATAACATACAAAAAACAGTAATAGATAAAACACCACAAGACGATCTTATTTTTATACAAAATCTTGAAGAAACAATAGAAAACAATAATATAAAAAATAATATTAATTCAGAAGAAGAACTAAATCCTAAACAAGCTAAAATGTATTTTGATAAACTAAGAAAAAAATTTAATAACGTAATAAAAACACTAAAAAAATATGGAAATACATCCAAAAAATCTCTATCCTCAATAAAAACAATGTCAAATTGGTTCTTGAAATTTAAACTAACAACAAGACAAGTAGACCGTTTAACACAATATTTTAAAAAACTTAAAAATCATATTAAAAAATATGAAAAAAATATTATGCAATTATGTGTTTATAAGGCACGCATACCTAAAAAAATATTTATAAATTCTTTTTTAGGTAAAGAAACAAATTTAACTTGGATTAATACGCTAATCAACACATATTCTAAAAAATTAAATCTAAAATTAATATCAAAATATAGTGACAAAATAAAATTTCTTCAAAATCATCTAATCAATCTTGAAAAACTGCACGGGCTTACAATTAACGAAATAAAAGACATAAATAATAAAATTTCATCAGGAGAAACTAAAGCAAAAAAAGCTAAAAAAGAAATGGTAGAAGCAAATTTACGTTTAGTAATTTCTATTGCCAAAAAATATACTAACAGAGGTTTACAATTTCTGGACTTAATTCAAGAAGGAAACATAGGTTTGATGAAGGCTGTAGATAAATTTGAGTACAGAAGAGGTTATAAATTTTCTACGTATGCTACATGGTGGATTAGACAAGCAATTACCAGATCCATAGCTGATCAAGCTAGAACTATACGAATTCCTGTACACATGATAGAAACAATAAACAAATTAAATAGAATATCTAGACAAATTCTACAGGAAACAGGAAAAGAAGCTACACCAGAAGAATTATCAAAAAAAATGGACATAAATGAAGAAAAAATACGAAAAATATTAAAAATAGCAAAAGAACCAATTTCCATGGAAACTCCAATAGGAGACGATGAAGAATCACATTTAGGAGACTTTATAGTAGATAATAATATCGAATCTCCATCAGATAAAGCCACAATAGATGGACTGAAAGAAGCAACAATAAACATATTATCCACTTTAACTCCTAGAGAATCTAAAGTATTAAAAATGAGATTCGGAATAGAAATGAATACAGATCATACTTTAGAAGAAGTTGGAAAACAATTTGAAGTTACAAGAGAACGTATTAGACAAATAGAAGCAAAAGCATTACGAAAATTAAGACATCCATCTAGATCAGAAAAATTACGTAGCTTTCTTGAAAATGATAAAATTTAATCTTATTCATATACATATAATCAATACTTTTTATTAAAATTTAAATCAATTAAAAAAATATATACTTTCTTCATTATTTTATATAAAATAGTACGCACATATTTATTAATCTTCAGGGCCTATAGCTCAGAGGTTAGAGCAGCGGACTCATAATCCGTTGGTCCTAGGTTCAAATCCTAGTAGGCCCAAAATTAAATAATTTGAACAAAAATTTAAAACTAAATACAAAAAAATAAGAATTTATTTTCTATAAGTTAAAATCTCATCTTTTTTATCTTCGACCAATTTATTAATTTTAGATACATACAAATCAGTAAGTTTTTGAACAACATCTCTAATTAAATAGCGTTCATCATCTTTAGAAATTTTCTTTGACTTACTTAATATTTTACAATGATTATTTACATCACGACGAATATTCCTAATACAAACTCTTGCTTCCTCTCCCATCGATTTTATATACACTACTATCCTTTTCCTTTTCTCTTCAGTTAATAATGGACTATAAACATAAATATCTTCTTTTTTTACAATTACAGATAATCCTAAATTAGAATCTAAAATAGATTTTTTAATAAAATTAACTAAATTTTTATCCCAAGGTTTGACAATTAACGTTCTAAAATCTAAAATACTAATATTAGCAATCTTTCTCAAAAAAAATTTATTACAATTATAATTAACAATAATATTATTCAATAAAGAACTATTAATACGAATCATCACATTCTTTTTTAAATTATCTTGCATAGAAAATAAAACTTTATCCATTTTACAAATAACATCAGACTTAATATTGTTAATAATCATATTCTAATCACCACTTACAATAGTCCCAATTTGCTCACCAAACATAATTTTTTTTAAAACATCAAAATCCGAAAATTTAAAAACTTGAAAAGGCATATCATATTTTTGACACAAATAAACAGCAGTAGTATCCATAATTTTTAATTCATCTTTTAAAATTTTATTATATGTTAAAAACTTATAAAAAATAGCCTCTGAATTTTTTATAGGATCATCTGAATAAATTCCATCAACAATTGTTGCTTTTAACATTATATCAGCATTAATTTCAATAGCTCTTAAACACGCAGCAGAATCTGTAGTAAAAAAAGGATTTCCAAGTCCTGCCGTAAAAATTACAATATATTTTTTATTCAAATAATTAATTGCTTGATTTTGATCATAAAAATTAGTTATACCCATAATAGGTATAGATGACATTAAAAAGGAAGGAACATTAATCTTTTTAAAAGATCCATGAATAGCTAATGCATTCAATACAGTAGATAACATACCAATATGATCTCCCGTAACACGATCAAAACCAATACAACTCAATTCTGATCCTCTAAAAAAATTTCCCCCACCTATCATTAAAGCAACTTCAATCCCCATATTAATTAAACCAACAACAGAATCCCTTATAAAATTAACAGCATTAAAATCTATACCAAAACTATTGTTACCTAACAATGCTTTTCCACTATATTTTAATAAAACCCTTTTATATTTAAACACATAATTTTCTTTTATTACCATCAACTCAATATAAAACTCCTAAAATAAAAACAAATCTATACTAAACCACCTAAAATTAGAATTTATATAATTCATCATTTTCCAATCTCAAATCTTATAAAAGACAATACAGTAACACATTTCTCTCTTAAATAATCATTAACTTTCAAATTACTATCTTTTATATAAACTTGCTCTAATAATGAATTTTCTTTAATAAACTTATTAAGTTTTCCATCAACTATTCTATGATATAAATCATCTGATTTATTTCTATAATGTTTTTTAGATTGTTCTAAAAAAAATTTGCGTTTTTCAGAAATCATTCTATCAGAAAACTGATCTCTACTAACTACCATAGGATTGCATGCTGCTATATGCATAGCTATATTTTTAGCTATCAAATCATCTCCACCGTTCAAATGAACTAAAACACCAATGCGAGATCCATGTAAATAATATCCAATTCTATGATCAAAGCTATTACATACAATCTTATTCAAACGATTTAATTCAATATTTTCTCCTAACTTTAAAATAAGATTCTTTTTACTTTGATCCACCGTTATTGATTCACCTAACAAATTTTCATTATTTAAATCCATTATACTAAATACTGTTGGAATAAATAATGCTGTATCTGCAACTTTCATCACAAAATGCATAAAATGAGCATTTCTTAATACAAAATCAGTTTCGGAACGAACTTCTAATATCACTGCACTTTTACAATCTTCTGATCTACTAATAAAAATAACACCCTCCTTGGTTTTTTTTATAGATTTATTAATAAATTTATCCTTGCTATATTGATAAATATTCTCTACAGCTTTATCAAAATTCCATTCAGATTCTATAAGAATCTTTTTACATTCCATTATACCAACTCCTGTATATTCCCTCAATTTTTTGACTAAATTAACGTAATTTAAATCCATAAATATCTCCTCATACTTTAAACAAAATAAAAACATTTAATCTTACAATTAAGATATTATCTAATAAAATATTAGTATAACATTTAAATATTATTTTTCAGACTTTGATAAAAATAATGAAGAATTAGATTTATTCTTCTCTATAAGATTTTTATTTTGCTCAGAAATAATAGCATTAGTAATAAAACTAATATAAATATCAATAGCTTTCATAGAATCATCATTACCAGGAATAACATAATCAACATAATCAGGATTATTATTAGTATCTACTACTCCTATTATAGGTATTTTTAAACGACAAGCCTCTCTAACTGCAATATGCTCAAATCCAATATCTACTATAAAAATAGCATCTGGCAAACTTTCCATGTTTTCAATTCCGCCTAAACTTCTATCTAATTTATTAAACTCCCTTAATAAAATTAAAGCTTCTTTTTTAATCATTGTATCCAAAATTCCTTTGCTCCTCATTTCTCTTAATTCTTTTAATCTAAATATAGATTGACGAACTGTTTTCCAATTAGTTAACATTCCACCTAACCATCTATGATTTACATAAGGCATTTTACATCGATTTGCATTTTCAAAAATACTTTTCTGAGCCGCCCTTTTTGTACCTACATAAAGAATCTTTGCTTTATGCATCACCAAAGTACTAACATAATTTGCAGCTTCTTTTAACTTAACTAAAGTTTTTTCTAAATTAATTATATGAATTTTATCTTTAGAACCAAAAATATAAGGAGACATCTTCGGATTCCAAAATCTAGTACGATGACCAAAATGTACTCCAGCCTCTAACAATTCACGTATACCTAAATGCATATTCTTCCTCATAAAAATAAAAATTAAATTTTAACTTATATTTTATTAAATAATATTATCATCTTAACGATAGAACATAAAAATAATAATATTAAATTTTAAAAATCAAACAACAAACTTAATATTTTTTGAAAAAAATTATGTTTTTAAAATTAATTCTACTATTATACATATTTTAATATTATAAAATATAAAATACATATTTTATTACTAAAGGAAACATATCAATGAAAATAAATATTAAAAATAATCAAGAAATTCAAAAAATGAGAATTGCAGGAAAAATAGCAGCTTCTGTATTAGAAATGATAGAACCATACATACAAGAAGGAATAACGACAAACGAAATCAATAATTTATGTCATGATTACATAGTAAATACACAAAAAGCTATTCCAGCTCCATTGGGATACTTTGGATTTCCAAAATCTATTTGCACATCCATAAATAATGTTGTATGTCATGGAATACCAAATAATAAAACATTAAAAAATGGAGATATAATTAATATTGATATTGCTATTATTAAAAATGGATATCACGCTGATACTAGTAAAATGTTTATAATAGGTACAGCCTCCGAAAAAGCAAAAAATATTGTGCAAACTTCATATGAATGTTTATTAATTGGTATTTATCAAGTCAAACCTAATATACACTTAGGAAACATAGGACATGCGATACAAAAACATGCTGAAAAATACCAATACTCCATTGTAAAAGAATATTGCGGACATGGAATTGGAAAATATTTTCACGAACAACCACAAATCCTACACTATGGAATACCAGGAACAAAAGAAATATTAAAAAAAGGGATGACTTTTACTATAGAACCAATGATTAATGCTGGAAAGCCTGATACAAAAATACTACAAGACCAATGGACTGTCGTGACAAAAGATAATAGTTTATCAGCACAATGGGAACATACAATATTAGTAACTGATAATGGATTTGAAATTTTAACTTTACGAAAAAAAGAGAAAGAAACGATAAAAAATATCATAAAATCTCTTAATAAGAAAATAAATGTTATTTAAAAAATTATTATTAATTTGTAAATTAATAAACTAAATATATATAACTTAAAAGTTGATATTTTCTCTGATTTATATCAAATTATAATTTTCTACATTCGTCAAAAAAGTCTTTTAACAACTTCGAACACTCTAACTCTAAAATTCCTTCATCAATTTTAACTTTATAATTCAATAAATTACTATTAAATAAATTACATATTGAACCACAAGCACCATTTTTAATATTTCTCAATGAAAAAACTATCCTACCTATTCTAGATTGAATTATTGCTCCAGCACACATATAACAAGGCTCTAAAGTAGTATATATCATAGTATCTAATAATTTATAATTTTTTAAATTTAAAGCAGCCAAACGAATTGCATTCATTTCAGCATGAGCACACGGATCACATTTTTGTAAAACCTGATTCCAACCATAACCAACTAATGTTTGTTCTAACGTTGTTATTACAGAACCAACTGGAACTTCACCCTGATTCTTTGCAATTAAAGCAAAGTTATATGCCTTCTTCATCCAAAAAAAATCATTTTTACGATACACTATTCCCATTCTATTGTTGATGGAGGTTTTCCAGAAATATCATAAACTACTCTAGATACTTCTTCAACTTCATTAATAATTTTGTTAGAAACATTTTCTAAAAAATCCCAAGGTAATTTTACAATTCTAGCTGTCATAAAATCCATACTCTTTATAGCTCTTAAACAAATAACATACTCATATAATCTATTATCTCCAATAATTCCAACAGTCTTAATTGGAAGAAAAATAGAAAATGCTTGATCCACTTTATGATAAAGATCATATCTTTTTAATTCTCTAATATAAATTTCATCAGATTTTTTTAAAATATTAATATATCTTCTTTTAACTTCTCCTACAATACGAATACTAAATCCAGGTCCCGGAAATGGATGATTATAAACTATATCACAAGATAATCCTAATTTTAAAGCTATATCTTTGACTTCATCCTTGAATAAATCTCTAATAGGTTCTATTAAATTCAAATTAAAATTAGGTGGTAATCCTCCAACATTATGATGCGTTTTAATTTTAAAAGAAAAATCATTAAAATCATTAATTAATGAAGATTCAATAACATCTGAATAAATAGTACCTTGAGCTAACCAATTAATATCAGAAAACTTTCTTGCATTATCAATAAATATTTTAGCAAAAACAGAACCTATAATCTTTCTTTTTTTTTCTGGAGAAACAATACCACTTAAAGCATTTAAAAATTTATCTTCAGCATTTATTCTAATAACATTTATCCCAGTATCTTTCGTAAAATCATCTATTATTCTACGAATAAAGTTATAATCTAATAATCCTGTATTAATAAATATACAAATTAAATTATTTTTTATTGCCATAAAAAGTAATTTAGCTACTACTAAAGAATCCAAACCACCAGATAAAGCTAATAGTACTTTATCATTTTTAACTTTACCTTTAATATCAAAAATAATCTTATCTATAATATTTGTTTTCATAAAACAAACATTTGCACTACAAATATCAATAACAAACCTTTCTAAAATTTTTACTCCTTGTAAAGTTTGTGTAACCTCAGGATGAAATTGTAATCCATACCAAAATTTTTTTTCATTTGCTATACCTGCAATCACCCTATTGCTTGTACTGCAAATAATATCAAAATTTTTTGGTAAAGTAACAATATGATCTTTATGACTCATCCAAACATCTAAAACCCTAATATTTTTACTATTTTTCCTATCATAAATATTTTCTAACAAACTATTACTATTTTTGGACAAAAAAACCTCTGTATGACCAGATTCTAACTTATTCACAGAACAAATCTTTCCACCTAATTGTGCAACCATGATTTGCATTCCATAACAAATACCTAATATAGGTATTTCTAAATCAAATAAATATTTAGGAACTTTAATATGCGATATAGAATTTACAGAATATGGACCTCCAGACAAAATTATTCCACAAGGAAATAAACTCTTTAAAAAATTAATATCTACATTGTATAAACAAATATTGCAAACAACTCCCATTTCACGAATTCTTTTAGCAATTAATCTTGTATATTGTGAACCAAAATCAAAAACTATTATAGAATTTCTTTTTTTAATTTTTAACATAAAATTTAATCAATTTGATAATTTGGAGCTTGTTTAACTATATTAACATCATGAACATGTGATTCTCTCATTCCAGAATGAGTAATTTTAACAAATTTTGATTTTTCATGTAACATTTTTATGTCTATACAACCCAAATATCCCATACAAGATTTTAATCCACCTATTAACTGTATAACAACAGAATGCAATACACCTTTATAAGGAACTCTTCCCTCAATCCCTTCAGGAACTATACTATCTGAATTCTCTTCATTATCTAAAAAATAACGATCGGAATATCTGGTAATTCCAGACATAACACCTAAAGAACCCATACCCCTATAACTTTTATAGGCTCTACCTCTATAAAATTCAGTATTACCAGCAGATTCTTCAGTTCCAGCAAATATTCCACCTAACATTACAGAATCTGCCCCAGCAGCCAAAGCCTTACATATATCACCAGAATATCTAATCCCTCCATCAGCTATTATAGGAACTTCTCCTTTTAACTTTTTAAAAATACTTAATATAGCTGTAATTTGTGGCATTCCAACTCCAGTAACAATACGAGTAGTACAAATAGATCCAGGTCCTATTCCAACTTTCACCGCATCAACACCTGCTTTTACTAAAGTAAAAGCAGCTTCAGGAGTAACTACATTCCCACCAACTACCTGTACAGAAAATTTTTTTTTAATCCATCTTATAATATCTATAACTCTTTTTGTATGACCATGAGCCGTGTCTATAACCAATACATCTACTCCAGAATCTACCAAAGAATAAACTCTGTCTTCAGTATCCTTCATACTAACACCAATAGCAGCACCTACACATAATTGTCCAGAATTATCCTTACAAGCAAAGGGATTTCTCTTAGCATTTTGTATATCTTTAACAGTAATTAATCCACATAAATCAAAAGAATTATTTACCACTAATAATTTTTCTATACGATTTTTATGTAAAAGTCTAATAATTTTTTCTCTATCATCATTTTCATTAACAGTAACTAAACGCTCTTTAGGAGTCATAACATTCTGAACTAATAATGATAAATTAGTTTCAAAACGAATATCTCTACTAGTTACAATCCCAACTAATTTACCATCTTCAACCACAGGAAAACCTGAAACATTATAGTTATTCATTACTTCTAATAATTCTTTAACTGTAATATCCGAATTAACAACTATAGGATTTCGTACTATCCCACTTTCAAATTTCTTTACTTTTTTTACCTCTTCAGATTGAGAATAAATACTCATATTTCTATGTATTATTCCAATACCTCCTTCTTGCGCCAATGCTATAGCTAATCTAGATTCTGTGACCGTATCCATTGCAGCAGAAAGAAATGGTAAATTTAAAGATAATTCATTTGTTAATCGAGTTTTTAAAATAACCTCTTTAGGAAGAATATCTGAATATGATGGAACTAACAACACATCATCAAAAGTCAAAGCTTCTGCTTGCATATTAAAATCTAACATAATGAAGAATTTTTCCTTCTTATCTATGATAAGATCAATATTTACCTATTTAATAAATGTTTCCTTGAAAATCAAAAATAAAACATTTTATACTTTTATAAGTCAGAATATGATATCATATTTTATTAAGAAACTACAAATATATACTACTATTCAATAGAATCCTAAAATTGGCTAAAATAATTGTAATTACTTCAGGAAAAGGTGGAGTTGGTAAAACTACAACATCTGCATCAATAGCTACAGGAATAGCATTATACGGATATAAAACTATAGTTATTGACTTTGATATTGGACTAAGAAATCTTGATCTCATAATGGGATGTGAAAGAAGAGTCATATATGATTTCATTAACGTAATTAATGGCGAAGTCACACTTAATCAAGCTATTATAAAAGATAAAAGAATAGCAAATTTATTCATATTGCCAACCTCACAAACAAAAGATAAAGAATCGTTAACATTTAACGGAGTAGAAAAAGTACTAAGTGACCTTTCTAACGAATTTGACTATATAATATGTGATTCTCCAGCAGGAATAGAAACAGGAGCTTTAATGGCAATGTACTTTTCTGATTACGCAATTGTAGTTATTAATCCAGAAATTTCTTCTATACGAGATGCTGATAGAATATTAGGATTATTATCAAGTAAAACTAAAAGAGCAATTGAAAATAAAAATCCTATACAGGAATACTTACTAATAACAAGATACGATCAAAAACGCGTAACAAAAGGGGAAATGCTATCGATTTCCGATATAAAAGAAATATTAGGTATACCAATTATAGGAATAATACCAGAATCTAAAAGTATTCTACAATCTTCTAACACAGGAATTCCAATTATTTTAAATAAAAAAAGTAATGCAAGTATCGCTTATCAAGATACAGTAGATAGATTTTTTGGAAAAAACAAACCATTTAAATTTATCAAAAATAAAAAAAGAGGAATACTATATCGTCTATTTGGAAAAATAGGAATATATTAAAATGAATCTATTAAATTTCTTCAAAAAAGAAAAATTTTCTTCAAAAACTGCAAAAGAACGATTAAAAATTATTATTTCTCACGAAAATTCTAATGAAGATACAAAAAATAAATTATTAGAATTAGAAAAAGAAATTATAAGTGTAATAACAAAATATATTCATATAAATAAAGATCAAATAAATATTCATTTAAAGAAAATCAATAATCACAGTTCTACTATAGAACTAAATATAACAATGCCACATATAAAATAAAACATGTTCAATGATATAAATATTAATAAATAAAAATTATTTAAAATCTTTAAATCATTTATTTATTAAACATCATCGAATATTTGTTAATTATAGATTTTACTGATTTGATTCGTATATTTAAATCATCTGGTATATCTCCACCTCCTTGAGCAATACAATCATTTCCACCACCACGATCACATAATACTTTAATAATATCTATAATTTTTGGAAAATACATAACAATATTCCTACTGATACTAGATATAACATTAAGTTTATTTTTCTTTATAAAAAATATAATTAAAATCGTGCTTTCAAGTTCTTTATTTATTAACTCTAATGTATTCTTTAATACTTTAACATTATCCACAACATCACTTTTTATTTGCTCAATTAAAAAACTAATTCCATTAATTTCTTTCATATTTTTAAGTAAAGTTTTTATAAAATATAAAGACATTTTTCTATTTAGTTCATTTAATTTTTTTTCTATATTTTTTTCTTTCTCTATAATATTTAATACTTTATTTACAATAAATTCCGTTGTTGTATTAAAATGATTTGAAATTGTTTGTAATTGGTTTATTCTTTCACGAATCCAAGAAAAAGCATAATAACCAGTTTTTATTTCTATCCTTCTTACACCGCTAGAAATACCATTCTCAGAAATTATCTTACATAATCCAATACTTCCTGTACTCTTTACATGAGTACCACAACAAAATTCTTGTGATATATCTTTCCCTATAGATACAATTCTCAAATTTTCACTATAACGTTGACTACTAAAGGAAAATCCAGTATTTATATTTTTAAAATCTTTTTTTTGCTTATACTTTATCAATACTAAATAATTAGACCTAATTTTATTATTTATACTATCCTCAATTTCATATAAAGAATTTAAAGATACTTTATCAAAATGAAAAAAATCAAATCTAGCACGTTTATCCTCTATCAAAGATCCACATTGACGCACATGAATTCCAAGAACTTCCTTCAATACACTATATAATAAGTGAATCGCAGTATGATTAGAAGATATTGCACAACGCCTAAGAATATTAATTTCAATAACAACCTCTTGATTAATAAAAAACTTTCCTTTTTTTAAATATCCATAATGAAAAATATTTTTTCCAAAAAACTTAGCATTTTTTACAAAAAAAATACTACCATCATTAGAGAATATCTGTCCAGAATCACCTACTTGTCCTCCACTTTCAGCGAAAAATACAGTTTTATCAAGAACAATTATACTTCTAACTTTATAATTGTCTAAAATAGAAATTGACTTATTATCAATAAATAAAGCAATAATTTTTGCTTTTATCGTAAAATGATCGTATCCAAAAAATTCAGTAGAATTAAAATTCTTACATATTAAAAAATCATCTTTTACATTAATAGAATGTTTTAAAAAACTCCTTGATAACTCTTGTCGTTTTTTCATTAATCTATCAAACTCTTTTACATCAATAAAAAAATTATAATCTTTAACAATATCTAACATTAAATCCAATGGAACACCATAAGTATCATATAATTTAAATGCCACATTTCCAGAAATTTCTTTATTTTTTGAATAATTCATCTCTCTTTTTAAAAAAATAATTCCTCTATTTAAAGTATGATTAAAACGTAATTCCTCCTGCATTAAAATTTCTTTTATTTTTTCTTTAGAACTTAATAATTCTGGATACTCAGTTCCCATCAAAAAAACTAAAGAATCCACCAATTTATAAAAAAAAGGAGAAATTAATCCTAATTTATTTCCATATTTAATAGCTCTTCTAATAATACGACGCAATATATATCCTCTACCTACATTTTCTGGTAATACTCCATCCATAATCAAAAAAGAACATGATCTAATATGATCGGAAATTATTTTTAAACAAACACTTTTCTTATCACTATCTATAATTCCTAATTTTTTTATTTTATCAATAATATACTTAAAAAGATCTATATCATAATTATCCTTCACCCCTTGCATTACAGAAGTAATTCGTTCTAAACCCATTCCAGTATCTACAGAAAATCTAGATAAAAGACTTAACTTTCCATATTTATCTTTATTAAATTGCATAAATACAATATTCCAAATCTCTACATAACGATTTCCCACATAAAAATCATTAAAATCAAACAAAATAGAATCTCCATTATCATAAAAAATTTCAGTACAAGGACCACAAGGACCAATATCTCCCATAGACCAAAAATTACTATCTTTTCCCCTTCGTATCAATCTTTTACTGGATACACCTATTTTATTTAACCAAATATCTTCAGTTTCTTTATCTTTTTCATAAATAGTAATCCACAATTTATCTTCTGACAAATTTAAAAAATTTAATAAAAAATCCCAAGCATAATAAATAGCTTCATACTTAAAATAGCCACCAAAACTAAAATTACCTAACATCTCAAAAAATGTATGATGTCTTTTTGTATATCCAATACTTTCAAAATCATTATGTTTACCACTAACACGCATACAACGCTGCACACTAGCAACATTATGAACAATTGGTTCTTCCAAACCAAGAAAAATATTTTTAAACTGAACCATACCGGAATTAACAAACAATAACGTAGAATCATCTGAAGGAATTAAAGAAGTCGAATCCACAATATGGTGATTATTTTTATAAAAATAATCAATAAAAACTTTTTTTATTTCTAATCTTTTCATTATTAATAATGAAACTAAAAAATATAAAAAACATAAAAACTATAAAATAATGGTTTCTAAATCATATTAACCTTAAAAAATAAAACTTAATTACAATTCTTCTAATAAATAAAAAGTATCTATATCTATTAATACTCAATTTTAATGTTATTAAATATAAAATTTTTTATATAATTTCAAACAAACAATAAATAATTCTATATCTATACAATGCTTATATTAAAGTATATATATTAAAAATATTCAACTAAATTTAAAATTTTACTAAAGAAAATTGATCTATATTAAAAATAATAATATTATATTTTATATATAAATACTATTTTTATCATTCTAATCTACTTAATAAATGTACATATATCGAAAAATATAAAAACTATTTAACACTATTTTTAATTCTATTCCTACGTATCTCTTTTGGATCAACTAAAAGAGATTCATAAATTTCAATACGATCCCCATTATTTAAAAATGTTTCTAAAGAAACTTGTTCTGAAAAAATTCCAATAATTTTCCCAACAAGATTAGGACATAAAGAAATAATATTTGTTTTATACAAAGCATCTTTAACCGTAGAACGAAACGGTAAAAATAACTTGAAATGAAACCATGTAAAATCATAATTAACATAAATTAATTCAATATTTAACATACAAATCCTTAGCTCTTTTATAAAAAGCATCCACAATTCTATTAGAAAATTTATATAAAATAAACTGAATAGGAAAATACTTTATTTTCCTCTCGATAATTTTGCAACTTAAACTAAAAGATATCTTACAATTAACATTTTTTTTTCTATCAAAATACCAAAATCCACGTAAATAATTAAATGGACCACTAATTAAATTAATTATAATCATTTTATTTAAAAACAAATAATTATATGTAGTGAATGATCTTTGTTGTCCCAATACAGAAATAACTAATGTAGCTTTCAATTCATTATTATTTTGATAATGCACTAAACTTTCAGAACAATATGGTAAAAATTCATCATATTTTTCAACATCATTAACTAACATAAACATTTGTTCACAACTAAATGGAACAACACAAGTTTTTTTTATATAAAACATCATATACCTCTTTTTTTAAACTTTAAAAATTAATAAAATACTTTTAAAAATTTCTTAATTTTCATATGTTTTTACATAAACATTCTTTTTATAAAAAATTAATATTTTCTTAACCAATCTTCTAAAAAAATACAAGCAGAAAAACTATCAATAGGAGAAGACATAACTTTACGATAACCCCCACTTTTAAATAATCTATCACGTGCCTCAACAGTAGATAAACGTTCATCTATAAAATAAACTGATTTTAAAAATCTATCTCTAAGTTGATCAGCAAAAATTCGAGTAGCAACTGTAATATGTTGTTCTCTACTATCAATACAAATTGGTAAACCTAATATTAAAGCATTTGGATTCCAAATACTAATAATTTTTTTAATGGAATTCCAATCTGGTACACCATTAACAGATTGTAATGTAGGCAAAGGATTTGCACTACATGTTACTCTTTGTCCAACTGCTAAACCTATACGTTTATATCCAAAATCAAATCCTAAAAAAATTTCATAAAATCTATTCATAAAAATTTTTATTTAAAATTTTGTAAAAATATTCTTACATATTCTAACAACATTAATAATTAATTATTTTCTAAAATAAAAATTAAATATCACTTCCATATTCTAATAACTAAAAAATTTTCATATAAAAAAAAATAATATAATCAATTAATAAAATCAAAATATAATTTATTATACCTATAATACCTAAGAAAAACTGAAAAACACCAAACATTAGTAACAAATATATAACTTTTAACAACAACCATATTTTTAGTTCCATTAATTAACAAACCAATTTTTTTATCTAAAAAATTATTTATACTTATAACCAACATATACAACAGCCAATTCCAATTATAGATATTAAAATATCAAATAATCTAATTCCAATTTACAAATAATAAATACATACCACAAAAATGCTTTTTCATAACATATAAACATTACTATTCAAAACCTTACATAACTTCAAATAACAAATTTTAATTTTAATAAAACTTATATACCTTTCAATAAACAATAATGCTTTCTCCTTTGTGTTAAAAACAATAAAAATATTAATATAGAAAACAATAAAATTGCCATAAAAGTATGAATCATAGAAACCCATAACGGTAAAAAATAAATAACATTAATAACCCCTAAAATACATTGAAAAATAACTATCAATAAAACAATAAAAATAATAATTTTCAATCCATTTTCTTCAACATATTTCATAAAACTAATACATAAAATTAATAAATAAATTAATGTAAAAACCGAACCTAAACGATGCATTTCCTGTATAGCAGAACGAATTTCAACATTAAAAATCCCTCCTTGATAATTTTTGTTAACCAAATGAAACATATTAAAAATGTAAGAAAAATACAACTTAGGAATCCAAACACCATTACACTTTGGAAAATCAACACAAGAAATTCCTGAATAATTCGAACTAACCCATACACCTAAAATAATTTGTATAAAAACAATCAATATACCAATCTTAATCCATATTTTCCATTGAGGATAAAAATTTATATTGGCTCTCGGATATAAAAACAACATAAAATAAAATAAAAGTGAAAAAATCAAAATACCTACTATAAAATGTCCAACTACTATAATTGGAAATAATTTCAAAACAATCGTTAATTTTCCCAATTCTATTTGTAACAATAATAAAAATAACAAACTAAAAAACAATTTATAAGGAAACCTAACAAAACATGATCTGAAAAAAAATAATAAAAAATCTAAAATAATAATAAAAACCCCTAAAATACTAGCAGCATACCTATGGGTAATCTCTATATTTGCCTTCTTAGTATCTAATACAGATAAATAGCTTAATTTACTTTTTAAGTAAACCCAATTTCCATAACAAAATGGCCAATCTGGGCAACCCAAACCTGAATTACTTAAACGAGTATATGATCCTAATAAAATTACTACTATAGATAAAAATAATAAAAAACATATTAAAATTCTTATTATTTTAATTTTTATTAAAAAATTTTTAATATAAAAAAAATTATTATTAATCAAAACAACCTCTTATATTACAATTTAATACATAATCGCTTAACAAATAAAACATCTATTTTTTTAAATAAAAAACAATAAAAATTATAGACAAAAAAAACCACTGAAAAGCATAAATATAATTTTTCAAAAAAAAACTCATACTATCAATCTTTTCTTCATAAAAACAATTATGTTTTTTTTGATAATCCAATAACAAAATAAAAGGATAAATTCTTTTTTTCAAAAATTTGCCTAATTCTTGTAAATCTAATGATTCTACAAAAAATATCCCATGCCGTTTTTCTAAAAACTTTCCTAATAACCAATAATTTTTTATAGGATAATAAACATATCCAATAACATTGTGAAAATCATTAATAACCGAAAGCAACTTTTCTTTTCTTGTTTTCTCTATATTAAAATTACTATAACTAATCCAGCCATTATCAACTAGTACTAATTTTCCATTTAACAACAATAAAGGAACAAAAAAACGATATCCAAAATTGTGATGACAGTACTGATTATCTAAAAGCAAAAAATTTTTCAAGTATTTACCTTTAATAATAATCTTTTCTAAATTATACGGAAAATTCATATTAACAGTCCATTCTTTTAGATAACTATTTTTATTAAATAAATAACTTTTTTTTAAAAATTCTCTTTTCTCATTCGCCTTATGAAATTGAAATAACCCCAAACTAATTAATATTAAAAATATTAACAAATATATTACATTAATAAAAATTTTAAAAAACATAAAATGACTTATACTAATAAAAAACAAATTAATAATTCAATAAAAATATTACTCATATAAAACTATTTATCCATATAACTATAAAAATTAATTTTACCAAAAAATACCAATAATCTTTATTAATTTACCTATTAAAAATAAATTTATAAATTTTATTTATAATTAAATTATTAGTATAAAAATATACATACACTAACACTAAACACTTTTTTTTAATATTATAAAATTATTATATATTCTTCAATATAAATATATATTTTAACATATCAATCGGAGAGACAGGGATTCGAACCCTGGGAAGATTTATCTATAAAAATAACAATTTCTTCAACGATTTTCGAAACCGTCGCTTTAATCCACTCAGCCATCTCTCCATATATAATGTTTATATAAAATTTCCTTTTTATAAAAAAAACCTTTTTTTTTTAAAAAGTAAACAAATAACCCAAATATTAATCCACAAAATATAGAACTTATTCCTAAAAAAGAAATACCAGAAAAAATAATAATAAAAGTAACAAGAGATGCTTCTTTAGCATACTGATCAACAATATTAAAAGACATATATAAACTTTCACTAATGATACTTAATAATGATAAACCAGTAATAGCTGTAATTAATTCTTTAGGAAATATGCTAAGTATAGAAAACATTAAAGATCCACCAATTGATCCTATAAAAAGAAAAAAAAATCCTGCAAAAACAACTGATTTATAACGTTTAGATGGATCTTTATGTGCATCACTTCCCATACATATAGGAGCAGTAAATGTAGACAAATTAATAGCATAACAACCAAAAGGAGCTAAAAAAATCGTAATAATCCCAATCCAAATAATTAAAGATGAAATTGGAGGATTATATTTAAAAGAATTAATAATTGTAATTGCAGGAAGATTTTGAGTCATCATCATTATAAAAAATAATGGTAAACCAATATTAACCAAAGAGTAAAAAGAAAACTTTGGTTTTATATAAGTTAATTCAATCAAATTAAAATATAAAGGATGAAAAATTAATAATTTTTTTAAAAAAGATATTAAAATACCAATAAATAATACTAAAAAAATAATATATTCATTAAATATTCTTTTCCCTATTAAATAAACAAAATACATAGAAAGAACTAATAAAAATTGACTTTGCATCGCTTTAAAAAAATTTATACCAAAATGTAATAAAACTCCAGACAACATTGAATAAACAATAAACTTAGGTATCCGCATAATTATATTTTTAAACCAACCCGTTATTCCAAATAAAACTGTCAAAAAACCACAAAACATAAATATACCAATAAATTCATTTAATGAAACTCCACAATAAATATTAGTAATTAAAAAAGCAGCACCAGGAGTTGACCATGCTGTTAAAATAGGCATTTTATAATATGCAGAAAATCCAACACAAGTTAAAAAAATTCCTACGCTTAAAGCAAAAATCCAAGAACTAGCTTCCTTTAAACCTAAACCAAATGCTAAAGGTAATTGAAAAATTACAGCAGAAGAACTAAAAAAACCAACCATTACAGCTGTAAAACCAGCATTTAAATTAGAAAAATTTATATATTTTTTCATAACAAATCAAATCTATAACTAAACTATATTAAGATAAAATCAATTTTATTAAAATTATTACTAAAATTATAGTAATTATTCTTGTACTAATTATCTAACAATCAACTAACTCTATCACTAAAACTATTTAACTAAAAAAATAATAAAAAACCAAAAAATAAAAACTCTTATATCTACAATATTAAATTCTATAAAAATAACTTATATATAAATTAAAATAACATATTTAATATAAATAAATAAATTACGGATCAATAAATATTGTAGAAATAAAATTTCTATATATAATACTTCTTACTTTTATCAAACATTCTAATTTAACTATTAAAGTCAAAATTATGTTAATCCTCAAAAAATTTCATAAAAAAACAAATCAAAATTTTTACTAAAAATTTATTTAAAATTCATTAAATTTTATAGAAACTAAGTTTTATTAATACAATTTTATATAATAATCACTAATTAATCATATATAACAACTGCAAAAAATATAGGATCTTAATCTAATGAAAAAAATCAATCATATCATTATATACATAAGAAAAAAACAAAAAAAACAAAACATTAATCAAAGCTTACATAACTTAATTGAATATCTAAAAAATAATAATATAAAATATTTTTTGGATTACAAAATAACAAAAATTTTTAAATTAAAAAAAGCAAATCCAGATTATAAACTAATAAAAAAATATGATTTAATTGTTGTAATAGGAGGAGATGGAAGTCTACTATCCGCAGCACAAATAGCTATTCAAGCTAACATACCAATTATAGGTATTAACCAAGGAAATTTAGGATTTTTAACAGACATATCTCCAAACAATTTAAAAAAAAATTTAAATTCTATTTTCTCCGGAAATTACCAAGAAGAAATTAGATCTTTACTTCATTTATCTATTTATAATGGAAAAAAAATATATTATCAAAAAGATGCACTAAACGATATTGTATTAAGTAAAGGAATAAAAACATATCTTATTGAATTCGATATTTATATCAATAAATATTTCGTAAATCACTATTGTTCAGATGGAATAATTCTGGCAACTCCAACAGGATCAACAGCTTATTCTTTATCAGCAGGAGGACCTATTGTTCATCCAAAACTTCATGCAATTATATTAACACCTATATCCTCACATAACTTAAATTCTCGACCTTTAATAATTGATCAAAAATCAAAAATAAATATAAAAATCAATAAACGTAACAAAAACACAATTTTCATCAGCTGTGATGGACAAAAATATACATTAATTAAACCTGGTCAGTATATATCTATTAAAAATAGTAACAAAAAACTTAGAATACTACATCCAAACAATTATCAATATTACAAAAGCTTAAAAATTAAATTAGGATGGGGATACAAAAACAAAAAAATAAACTATTCATAAAATAGATCCCAAAATTTTGCTCTAACAAAATATCTATTTATACTAATATAAATATAAAATCAAATTTATATTAATATCAAAAATATAAATTTGTTATATATAAGTAAATTTTGTCCTGCAATAAGGGCAAATTACAGTACTCATTTTTTTTATAGATAAATAAACTTTTGGATGAAAACCATATTGATTTGGAATTCTATTATTAGGACAACTTAATGGCAAATCAATTTTAGATATTAAAAATTCTTTTTTATTTTTAAACAATCTTTTTCCTCTACTTAATAAAAAATTATTATTTTTATACATTTTCTTTATCCACATTTAATATAAAAAATGATATTTAAATAATAAATCTTGTACCGTATTTACAATACGAGTATAAATATCACTTTTATCGCAACAAAAAAAATAACCATCTCTTCTCCAACGTCTTAACCAAGTTAATTGTTTCTTTGCTAATTGACAAGTAGATTTGATTCCTTTGTTACACATATTTTTATAACTATAATAACCTAATAAATATTCAATTACCTGTTTATAACCTATAAGCTTCATGATAGGAGACGATAAAGATAATTTCCATTTTACAATTAATTTATTCACTTCTCCTACCAAATCTTTAGATAACATTTTCAAAAAACGTACAGAAATCCTTTCGTATAACCAAAATCGATTCTCTGGATACAAAATTAAATTTATAAAATTAAATTTAACATCACTTTTCTTTAAAAGATAATAAGATAAAGGTTTTCCGGTAAAATAATATACTTCAAGACCTCTTTGAATGCGTTTTTTATCACCAGAACAAATTTTGGAAGCAAATAAAGGATCAACACTTTTTAATTTTTCGTATAAATAATTCCATCCATATTTTTTTGCTTTATATAGAACATATATTCGTATAGAATCACTACATTCTGGAGAATAATATAAACCATTCTGTAAAACATTAAAATACATCATAGAACCACCTACTAATAAAGGAATTTTATCTTTTCTTAAAATATTTTTTATACATAAAAATACATCATTATAAAATTTTGCAACTGAATAATATTCACAAGGATTTAAAATATTAATTAAATAATGAGGATATTCTGATAATATCCTACTACTTGGTTTATTTGTTCCTATATTTATCTCTTTATAAACCATACCAGAATCCACACTAATAATCTCAAAAGGAAACTTTCTATACAAAGCAATAGCAAGAAAAGTTTTCCCCGAAGCAGTAGGACCCATTAAACAAAAAACTGTAGGTAATTTCATTTTTTTAAAAACAAAATTTTTAACAACATTACTAACTAATTTTAATTGAAAATAAAATCTTATATTTTAATTATTTCTTATCAAAAATAAAAATATTAAAAAATCTTAAAATTATATACTCATTAAATTTTATTAATAAAATAATAACCCATTTTATACAACATTGCTATCTTACTATTAAATGGAACATTTTCTTCAAAAAAACATTTTAAACCAGAAAAAATTGCGTATGCAATCTTCATTCGATAAAAAGATACGTTTAAAAATTTTTCTTCCTTTGGATTAGATATAAAACCTATTTCTATTAATATAGATGGTATATCCAAGGATTTTAATATCATAAATCTGGCTTGCTCTACCATAGAATTATGTAAATCTATTACATTATTCAAATAATATAATACCCTTTTAGCTACACCAAAGCTAATCCTCATTGTATCAATTTTATAAAAATTAGAACAAACTGATGTTAATAAATTACTGTTACTATTAATTCTCGAAAACTTATATTTTTTACATCTAAATAATATTTTGTTAATTGATAAATATTTAAGATATTTTCTATCTTTTTTTATATTCGATAAAGTAAAAACTAAAGCACCACTAGATTTTTTATCTAAACAAGAATTTACATGAATAGAAATTAATAAATCAGCATTATATCTTTTAGCAATCAATAATCTATCTCTTAATGAGATATAAGAATCTTTTTTTCTAGTTAAAAACGCATGCATACCAACTTGATTATCTATTAACTCTTTAAGATATTTTGCTATTATTAATGTAATATCTTTTTCTTTACTGGAATCTAATCCAGAAGCTCCTGGATCTTTTCCTCCATGTCCAGGATCCAATATTATTACTAAATTACGATATAAATTTCTAATATTAAAATACCTTATAAAAAAATCTGAAATATAATAAATAATTTCCTTTTTTTTAAAAAAATCTTTATTACTTATTAAATAAATAAAAAGCTTTTGATTTAAACAAAAAAAATCTAAAACAAACTTAACCTTAACAGAAACCATCCTATTAATATTAAAAATCAAACGTAATATATTATTATTAACATAAAATTTACTTACATTCGTAATTAATGAACCCTTAAAAAAAACTTTTTTAAAATCAAACACTAGAGGTTTAATACTTTTTAAATCAACAATAATTCTATTTGGTTTACTTAAAACAAAAACATGACATATTACTAACGAACTATATCTTAATAATATATACGTTTTATATTTTTTTTTTTTAATATTGATAGATATTGATTGATCAATATTGTCAATAAAACAAAAAATAAACAACAAAAAAATAAAATTTACAATATAAAAAATAAAAAATAAAACTTTATTAAAATAAACTAATAATTCTTTCTTATTAAACATAAATTTAATAATTTATGTTACAGATAAAATCCTAACTTAGACATTATTATTTCCCCTTTTTTACTTAAGCATTGTAAAGATAATAATCTACCCCATTCATATAATGATAAAACAAAATTAAGATCAACATACTTTTTAATAAATGGATAAATAACCTCAGGCCACTCAATACAACAAACAGAATTTTGCAATAAATAATCCATAATTTCAATATTATCTAATTCACAAATATTATTTATTCGATAAAAATCAAAATGATAAATATTTATATTTTTCATAGAATTTTGATAACTTTCAACGATAGAAAATGTTGGACTCACAACTTTATCTCGGATTCCCATATTTTTTAATAAAATTCGAATAAGAGTTGTTTTTCCTACCCCTATATTACCACTAAAAGTTAAAATTAAAGGAGGAATTAATACTTTAACCAATTGTCTAATAATACTTTGGAAACATCTTTTACTTAAAATTTTAAAAAAATATTTTTTTTTCATAACTTATTTTCATATTTATACATAACAATAAATATTGTCTAACACAATATATTTTTTATCATTATCATAAAAATAATCACTATTTTTACAATTCTTCACTTATAAATAAAAATACTTATTAATAGATAATATTATTTTTTTACAAATAAAAATCAAATAAACTATCTATTGAAAAAAATTTATATTCCTTTGTAACCAAAACATTAAATCACTAGCTAATAAACCACGTTCACCATTTATAAATGCAGCTTGAGAACCAGATATTCCATGAACCCATACTCCTAATATAACAGAATCTCTGATAGATAGACCCTGCGATAGTAATCCACCTAACACTCCACTTAAAACATCACCCATTCCACTACTAGCCATTCCAGGATTCCCTTCACAACAAAGATAAGGAATATCTTCTTGATCAGTATAAATAAACGTATCATATCCTTTAAGAACAACAGCACCACCATATTTATTTTTTATTTTTTTTAATGCTTTGTAACGATCTTCTTGAATTTCTTTAACTGTACAAGATAATAAAGATGCAGCCTCTCCAACATGAGGAGTTAAAATCCAATTATTTTTATAACAATTCTTAAATTTTGATAAAATTCTCAAAGCAGAAGCATCCACAACAGTAACAATATTCGATAATATTATCTTTTTAAATAAAAATCTCGTACATGTATCTTCTATCAATCCAGGTCCAATTACACAAACCGTTGACTTTTTCATTAATTTAATAAATTGCAATATATCTTTAAATTCATAAACCATAACTTCAGGTAAACTAAAAGAAAATTGATTTACATATTCACTTTTAGTAAACACAATTACTGAGCCAGCACCAACTCTTAATGCAGCCTTAGCAGACAAATATACAGATCCAGGCATTCCATAATTTCCGCCAATAATTAAAACACGACCAAATAAACCTTTATGAGAATTTTTTTTTCTTTTCAAAAAAACTATATCTTTATACAAATAATTATTTAATAAATAAACTGTAGGATTAACATCTGAACAAGTATTATCAGATTGAAATGAAATACAAACTATTTCTCCACAATAATCAGGACCATCTAAAATTAATAAACCCAATTTAATTACTAAAAATGTTATAGTTAAAGTAGACTTTATTGCTCCACATTGAAAAATGCAACCAGTATCTCCATCTATTCCTGATGGAATATCTAAAGATATCACAGGCAAAAAACTATTGTTAATCCTATTAATGACATTACTTATTTTTTCTGTATTTATAAAAAAATCTTCATCATCGTCATCTATTCCAATTAAAGCATCAATAATTAAATCTACATTACTATCTATACAATCATCAATTGTTTTATAAACAAAATTAATTTTAAACTTATTAAGTATTAATTTTTGAATTAATAAAGATATTGATTTAAATAAATTACACTGATATATCATCATAGTGTATCCGTTTTCATATGCAAACTTCGCTAGCATATAACCATATATAGCATTGAAACTACTTCCACAAAATATAGCAATTGTTTTAACCATAGGATATCTATAATTAATATTTAATAAAATATTCTTTGCAATCTTTTTAATTAAATCGCTATCAGTTAAATTAAATATTTTTAATATATTTTTTTTATATAAAAAAAAATCTTTTTTTCTATATACAGAAAAATATTTCATAATTTTTAATAAAAACTAAAACAAAAATATATAATTATTGTATATAAAATTCGAAAATAATATTCATACATTAACGCTTAGAATATTGGGTTGATTTTCTAGCCTTATGCATTCCAAACTTTTTCCTTTCAACCGTTCTTGAATCACGAGTTAATAAACCATTAGATCGTAATTTTTTTCTATAAAATTGAGTAGAATATTCTTCATTTAACTGATCATCATTTAATAAAACACTATTAAAAAATTTCCTTTCATCATAATTTACTAAAGCTCGTGCTATACCTAAACGAATAGCACCTGCTTGCCCAGAAATTCCTCCACCATAAACTTTAACATTTATATCAAATTTATTCATAGAACCTATAACCATCAATGGTTGACAAATTAATACACAAGCTACATCCCCAAAGTAATCTTCTAAAAAACGATTATTAATTTTGATTTTACCACTACCAATCGATAAAAATACTCTGGCAACTGAACTCTTTCTTCGTCCAGTTCCATAAAAATAAATATTATTAACATTCATATTTATCAACTCCCTCAAATATCTATATTTTTAGGATTTTGAGCCTTATGAGGATGTTTTAATCCTAAATAAATTTTTAATTTTTTAATTATAGACCTTCCCAAAGAATTTTTAGGCAACATTCCTTTTAAAGCCAATCTAATAATATGTTTCGGATTCTTTTTTTTTAACTGAAAAAAATAAATACTTTTTAACCCTCCAGGATATCCTGAATGTCTATAATATTTTTTTTCTTTAAATTTTTTTCCAGTTACCAATATTTTTTCTGCATTTACTATTATTACATAATCTCCATTATCTAAATGTGGAGAATATTCTGGTTTATTCTTTCCCATCAAAATAATAGCTACCTTGCTTAAAAAACGACCTAAAATTTTATTAGAAGCATCAATAATATACCAATCACGTTTAATTTGTTTTTTTTTCAAACTAAATGTTTTCATATTAAACTCCATAAATACCTTCAAAAATAGAATTTTTATTACATAGAATTAATATATAAATAATTTCTATTTAAAAGATCTCTTATGTATTATAATATAATAATTTAATTTATTATTATTTTACATATACCTTAATACAATTGAGTGTTCTTTTTCTAAAGAATTAACAATAAAATTTATTGTATCATTTATTTCACTATCCGTCATTGTTCTATCAAACCTTTGAAAAACAAAAGAAATAGTAACACTTTTTTTATTACTAGGTATTAACTCACCAACATAAATATCGCAAACACCAAAAAACACTACATTTCTGAACCTTACTAATTTACTAAGTATATTTTCTATATTACAAATATTCATATTTTTATCTACCAAAAAAGATAAATCTCTAGAAATTTTAGGAAATCTTGAAAATTTTTTGTATTTTTTTGGCACAAACGTAAAAATTTTTTTAATTTTTTCTAAAAACAATTCAAATAAAATAATTCCTTCAGGCAAAGAAAACATATTTGCAATATATGGATTCAATTTTCCACACCATCCAATACAATCTGAACTAAAAACAATTTTTACTGACTGTCCAGGATGTAAAGCTTGATTTGCAAAAGAAACAAAACAAATATTTTTTATATTTAAAATAGAAAAAATTAATTCTAAATCTCCTTTTATATCATAAAAATCAAAATTTTTTTCTGAATACTTCTTCCAAGATAAATTATTATTTCTCTTTCCTAATAGTAAACCAGAAATACAAAAAGTTTCTTCCAAATATCCATTTTTATTAAAAAATACTATACCAGTTTCAAATAATTTTATAGATTCTTCTTTACGAAAAATATTATTTTTCATAGACATAATTAATCCAGGCCATAAACTTGTTCTCAAATACGAAAATTTTTCAGACATAGGATTAACTAATGATAAAACTCCTTTACTACCAAACAAAGCATTTTGTAAAGAAGGATCTGTAAAACTATAATTTATCACCTCACTATACCCTCTATTTACTAGCAATAAAGAACATCTTTTAGATAAAAGATCAATAGAATCTATAGAACTAATTTTCAATAGAGAAACTATTTTTTTTCCAATAATTTTATTATACCCATAATATCTAACAATTTCTTCAATTAAATCTATTTCTGATTCAATATCAAAACGATATATAGGAATAGTTACAATCCAATGCATATTATTTTTTTTTAGAAGTACCATATTCAATAAATGAAATATATTAGTTACTTTTTTTTCAGATAAATAAAAACCCACCAACTTTTTAAAATTATTAAAATTAAAAAAAATCTTTTTCCTAGATGGAAAAAATTTTTTATTGAATACTTTAAATACCGAAGAAAGATTTCCTCCCAGAATATTTTTTAAAAGATCTGAAACACGTTCTAAAGACAAAGATAGCAAACTATAATCTATACCTCGAGAAAATCTTTGAGAATATTCAGTATATATATTGTATCTTTTAGAAGCTGACAAGATCAAATGTGGATCTAAAAAAAAATTACTAAAAAATAAATTTTTTATATTTTTATTACAACATATAGAACTATTATGTATCAAACCAGGTAATGCTAAAATTTTATTATTACTGCACATTACTAACGTTTTATCATCTAATATTATCTTTTTTCCATCAAAAGATTCAAACTGTTCTCCACAATAAGATAATCTAATAATAATACTATTTTCATGTATAAGATCTAAATCAAAATAAAAAATAGGAATACCAATTTCTAATACAACATAATTAATAATATCTACTATTGGTGAAACAATTTTAATATCAGATCTATTTAAACGCTCTTTCATCCAATCAGGAGTATAAGACTGACAATTAATATCTCGTATAATTCTTCCATTATAAATTGGACAAAATTTAAAATCATTTACATAAATATTTAATTCTTCATTAATGTCTTTTTCAATAAATAAATTACTAAAAAAATTTTTTACAGGAGCCCCCATAAAAGAAGATACTTCTCTGGCTATACCCAATACACTAAAACAATCAGAACGATTAAAGCTTAAAGCAATATCTAAAACATTATCTTTTAACAATAAATATTTAGATAAATCTGCACCAACAGGTGCCGTTTCATTTAAAATTAAAATTTCATCAACATTATCACTCTTTGTATAAAAATTTAAATTATAATATGTGCATAAAATTCCTTGAGAAATTTCTCCAAATATTAAATCTTCTTTTACAATAAATTTATTTAATAATTTCGAACCAATTATGGCACAAGCAACTTTACTACCTATATAAATTTCCTCAGAAATCTTGCAAACAACCTGTATGATATTAAGATTTTTATCTATTTGTAATTTACATATCATTAATCCATTTTTTTTTGGATGACGTATTATATCAATAACTTTTACAATTTTAACATTCGAAACACCACTAGAAACTGGAAAAACTGATTTAACTTCTAATCCTAAATTAGTTAAAATATCTACTAATTTATTAGTATCAACAGAAAAATCAATCCACTCACGTAACCAAAATTCACTTACTCTCATTATACTTATATCAAAATAATTAATATGTATTTACAAATATCTCTAATAAAACTAACTCTAAAATGAAATTATTTTATACAAATTGTTTTAAAAAAGATAAATCATTTTCAAACATTATTCGTATATCATCAATTCCAAAATATAACATTGCTAACCTATCTAATCCTATTCCAAAAGCTAATCCCTGATAACCCTTAAATGCACTATTTATATTATTCAATATATTTGGATGTACCAAACCACATCCAAGAACTTCTATCCACCCCATAAACTTACACAATTTACACCCAGAACCTAAACAACTTACACATCTAATATCCACTTCAGCAGATGGTTCAGTAAATGGAAAATAAGATGATCTAAATCTGAGTACTACTTTCTTTTTAAAGAAATAATTAAAAAAATCTTCTAATAACCATTTTAAATTAGATAAATTAATAGTTTTATCTATCCATAAACCTTCTACTTGATGAAACATTGGAGTATGAGTACGATCAAAATCTCTTCTATAAACTTTTCCTAAAGATATCAACCTTAATGGAGGCGAACATGTTTTTATTGTTCTAATTTGTATAGTAGTTGTATGAGTTCTTAATAACTTATTACTATTATTGATATAAAAAGTATCTTGTGTAGTACAAGCTGGATGATAATCCGAAATATTTAATGCCTCAAAATTATAAAATTTTGTTTCTATTTCAGGCCCATTTATAAAGTCAAATCCAAAATAACTAAAATAGTCATAAACTATATACTTTACTTGAGTAATTGGATGAAAAGATCCACAATGATTATTACGACCAGATAAAGAAGTATCTAAATATTCAGTTGATAACTTTTCTAATAATTCTTTTTTTTTTAAAAATTTTTTTTTATTTTTAAATAAAACCTCAATCTCATTTTTTACTTTATTAATTTTATTCCCTACAATAGAACGTTGATCAATAGATATATTTAATAAATTTTTAATAATTTTTTTTAAAAAACCATTTTTTCCTAAATATCTTGTACGAATTTTTTCCAATAAAAAGATACTATCAACTCCATCAATAGCAATTTGAATTTCTTTCTTTAAAGTATCAATATCTTTTTCCTTCATAATAAAAATTATTATTTTTTAAACAAAAAATTATTCTTTATGAAATAAATATTTAATTCAAAACAGAACATTAATTAAAATTAAATTCTTCAATGTACTAAATTAAATCAATTTTTTTTAATAATTCTAAAAAAATAGAATGATTATAAACAGCCATATTTGATAATATCTTTCTATTTAAAGAAATACCCATTCTTTTTAATTTATATATAAACTTACTATAAGACAATCCATATTCTCGAACTTTAGCATTAATACGTATAATCCATAGAGATCTAAACTGCCTTTTTCTTTGTTTCCGATCTCGATAAGAATATTGATTAGCTCTAATTACAGCTTGTTTTGCTACGCGAAAAACACGACTTCTAGCGCCATAATACCCTTTTGCTTTTTTTAAAATTTTCTTATGACGTTTTCTCGATATTATACCTCTTTTAACTCTAGGCACTTTAACCTCCAAACTTATATAATTTTAATATCGAATATGTATCACATTTCTTTAAAAACTTACTAGATACACGCAAAGAACGTTTCCTCTTAGAGGATTTCTTAGTAAGAATATGATTTCTATTAGAATGTCTATATTTAATCAAACCATTACCTAAAATTTTAAAACGTTTTTTAATACCACGATGTGATTTTAATTTTATCATTTATATGATCCTATATTTGTCAAAAAATACAAATAACATATTGTTATAAATCAACTTTATTTCTTTGGACCTAAAATTATTAATAATTGACGCCCTTCACGTTTAGTTTTTTGTTCTACAATACCATACTCCATAGAATCTTTCTGCAAACGATCCAACAAAGATATACCAATCTCTTGATGAGATAATTCTCTCCCTCTAAACCTTAAAGTTATTTTTACTTTATCTCCATCTTTTAAAAATCTAATTATATTACGCAATTTAATCAAATAATCTCTTTCATCTGTTGTTGGTCTAAATTTAATTTCTTTTAAATTTACTTTTCTTTGCTTTTTTTTAGATTCAGAATATTTTTTATTTAAATTAAATATAAATTTTCCATAATTCATTATTTTACATACAGGAGGATTTGCTTTTGAAGAAATTTCTACTAAATCATAACTTAATTCTTTTGCCATTTTCAATGCATTATCTAAAGAAACAATACCAACTTGATTACCATCTATATTTATCAAACGAACTTCTTTAGCAAAAATTTGCTCATTAACTTTAACATTACAATTTTTAAAAATACTATAATATTTATTATTCTTAATAATAATTTATATCTCCTAAACATTTTGCTTTAGCCTTTAAAGCCACAGCATGTTTTAAAAAATTACACATTAAATCAACATTCATCAAACCTAAATTAATTCCTTCTCTGGTGCGTATAGAAACCATATTATTTTTTTTCTCTTCATCTCCTACTATTATTAAACAAGGTATTTTTTCTATAGTATATTTATAAATTTTCAAATTAATTCTTTCTCTTTCCAAATTACATGCTACTCTAATACCTTCTTTTTGTAAAATTTTAGTAATCTTTGTTGCATAATTATATTGTTTTTCACTAATAGGTAATATAACTACTTGTACTGGTGATAACCAAAACGGAAAAGAACCAGAATAATGTTCTATTAAAATACCTAAAAAACGTTCTAAAGATCCTAAAATAGCCCTATGTATCATAACAGGAATTTCATATTTATTGTTACTTGATATATACATTGCTCCCAAATTTTTAGGCATAAAAAAATCTATTTGAATAGTTCCACATTGCCAAATACGACCAAAATTATCTAATAAAGAACACTCTATCTTTGGACCATAAAAAGATCCTTTATTATTAATACCATTCCATTTTATATTTTTATAAATTAAAGAATCTTTTAAAGAACTTTCAGCAATATCCCATATAGAATCACTACCAATTCTTTTTTTAGGTCTAAATGCTAAATCATATTGAATATTGCTAAAACCAAAATCCATATAAACCAATTCAATAATATTAATAATATCAACAATTTCATTTTGAAGTTGTTTTTCAGTACAAAATATATGAGCATCATCCTGAATCATATTCCTTAATCTCATTAAACCATGCAATGATCCAGAAGGTTCATTTCTATGACAATTTCCAAATTCAGAAAATTTAATCGGTAGTTCCTTATAACTATGAATTTTTTGATTATAAATTTGGACATGACATGGACAGCTCATAGGTTTTATAGCATAACTTCTTTTATTTGTATTTATAAAAAACATTTCTTTATTAAAATTTCTGTAATGACCAGATAATTCCCACAATTTTTTATCTATTAACTGAGGTGTTTTAATTTCTTGATATTTATTTTTACATAACAAATCTCTTAAATACGTTTTTATAAGATTTAAAATTAACAAACCTTTTTCATGCCAAAAAACCATACCAGGAGCAATATCTTGAAAATGAAATAAATCCAACTTAATTCCCAATTTTCTATGATCTTTGGATTTTAAATTCTCTATATTTTTAAAATATAAATCTAAATCACTTTTAGTTTTAAAAACCACACCATATATACGTTGTAACATTTCATTTTCAGAATTCCCTTTCCAATAAGCACCTGAAACTTTTATCAATTTAAAAAAATTTAAATACCCAGTAAAAGGTACTTGAGGACCTCTACATAAATCCGCAAAATCTCCTTGTTTGTAAAGAGAGAATACAGAACTTTTTGAAATTTTTTTTATAATTTTTACTTTATATATTTCTTTTTTTTCTTTAAAAAAAGAAATAGCTTCAATATAGTTGAATTCAATTCGTTCAATAGAATAATTGTTTTTAACAAACTCATACATTTTATTTTCTATACGATGCAAATCATTTAAATCAAATGAACGTTTATAATAAAAATCATAATAAAATTCCTCTTTTACAGATGAACCACTTACCAATAAAACATCAGGAAATAAAAACTTAACAACATTTGCTAAAAGATGCATCATAGAATGACGTATTATAAACATTGCATCATTATCGTCTTCAGTAATGATTGATAAAAAACTATCTTTATCTATAAGATAATTAACATCAACAAATTTATTACCTATATTACCGGCTAATATCTTCTTTTTAGAAAAGAAATCAATAGTTTTAGCTACATCTAAAACTGTAACAGGAGAATCAAAATATACACTCCTATTATTAGAAAACTTAATATTTGGCATAATTTAATTCATTAAAAACCTTTATTAATAAAGGTAAAATAAAACATACAAAAAGTTCACATAATAATTAGGCACGAGTGGAATCGAACCACCAACCACCACCATGTCAAGATGATACTCTACCATTGAGCTACGCGCCTTTTTCTCTTTTAAAAGAACCTATTTATAGCAAATAATAAAAAAGTATTATTAAAAATAAACCTGGTAATCACCTACTTTAACATGAAGAAGCTTCATACTATCATCGGCGCATATTCGTTTCACTTCTGAGTTCGAAATGGGATCAGGTGGTTCCAAATCGCTATAATTACCAGGAAAAATTCTAATATATCTTAGAATAATTAAAATATTAATTAATAAAATATCAAAAAACTAACAATAAAATTTTATATTATATGATCAAGACAATCAGCCTATTAGTACGAGTTAGCTACACTCATTACTGAGTTTACACATCTCGCCTATCAACGTTGTAGTCTTCAACGAGCTTCAAGGGAAAACTTATCTTGAGGTTGGCTTCCCACTTAGATGCTTTCAGCGGTTATCCTTTCCAAACATAGCTACCCGGCTATGCAACTGGCGTTACAACCGGAACACCATAGGTTTGTCCACTCCGATCCTCTCGTACTAGGAGCAGCTCCTCTCAATTTTCCTACGCCCACGGCAGATAGGGACCGAACTGTCTCACGACGTTCTAAACCCAGCTCGCGTACCACTTTAAATGGCGAACAGCCATACCCTTGGGACCTGCTTCAGCCCCAGGATGTGATGAGCCGACATCGAGGTGCCAAACACCGCCGTCGATATGAACTCTTGGGCGGTATTAGCCTGTTATCCCCGGAGTACCTTTTATTCGTTGAGCGATGGCCCTTCCATTCAGAACCACCGGATCACTAAGACCTACTTTCGTACCTGCTTGACCTGTCAGTCTCGCAGTTAAGCACCCTTTTGCCTTTACACTCTTAGTACGATGTCCGACCGTACCGAGGGTACCTTTGCGCTCCTCCGTTACTCTTTAGGAGGAGACCGCCCCAGTCAAACTACCCACCATACATTGTCCTTAAGCTTGATTAAAGCTTGAAGTTAGAATTCCAATAACAACAGGGTGGTATTTCAAGGTCGGTTCCACATGAACTGGCGTTCATATTTCATAACCTCCCACCTATCCTACACAATTATTATCAAAATTCAATATAAAGCTATAGTAAAGGTTCACGGGGTCTTTCCGTCTAGCCGCGGGTATACTGCATCTTCACAGCAATTTCAATTTCACTGATTCTTGGGTGGAGACAGTGTGGCCATCGTTACGCCATTCGTGCAGGTCGGAACTTACCCGACAAGGAATTTCGCTACCTTAGGACCGTTATAGTTACGGCCGCCGTTTACCGAGGCTTCAATCCATTGCTTCAAAATCATAAACTGATTTTTAACAATATCAGTTAACCTTCCGGCACCGGGCAGGCGTCACACCCTATACTTCTTCTTACGAATTTGCAGAGTGCTGTGTTTTTAATAAACAGTCGCAGCCACCTATTCTCTGCGGCCAAATTAAGCTCAATTATGATTAATATATAATATCACTAAATATGGCATACCTTCTCCCGAAGTTACGGTATTATTTTGCCTAGTTCCTTCACCCAAGTTCTATCAAGCGCCTTAGTATTCTCTACCTATCTACCTGTGTCGGTTTGCGGTACGTATTTTTATAAGTTAAGGTTAGTAGATTTTCTTGGAAAATGGCGTAAACAACTTCTTCACACCTATTCGGTCAAATCCTTTAGCACCTTAACGATATATATACTATTGTATATATAACGGAACGGGATTTTCCTCATTCCTCGTTTATATGCCTCTACCAGAAATCCAATAACTGGCTTGCCTAGCCTTTTTCGTCCCTACAAAATCACCACTTATAAAAAGTTCAGGAATATTAACCTAATGTCCATCGGCTACGTCTTTCGACCTTACCTTAGGATATCGACTAACCCTGCCCCGATTAACGTAGGGCAGGAAACCTTAGACTTTCGGCGAGGAGGTTTTTCACCTCCTTTATCGTTACTCATGTCAGCATTCGCTCTTCTGATACCTCCAGTTTACTTCACAATAAACCTTCTACGGCCTACAGAATGCTCCCCTACCTATTTACATTATTTTTTTTATACATAAAAATATATAAAAAAATATATAAATATCGTAGCTTCGGTGAATAATTTAGCCCCGTTAAATCTTCCGTGCAAGATGACTCGACCAGTGAGCTATTACGCTTTCTTTAAAGGATGGCTGCTTCTAAGCCAACCTCCTGGATATCTATGCCTTCTCACTTCGTTTTATCACTTAATTATTACTTTGGGACCTTAGCTGACGATCTGGGTTGTTTCCCTTTCCACAACGGACGTTAGCACCCGCTGTGTGTTTCCCATGATACAATTAATCCGTATTCGTAGTTTGCATCGGTTTAGTAGGTCATTCAAGACCCCCTAGCCGAAACAGTGCTCTACCCCAGATAATTATTCTCATAAGACGCTACCTAAATAGCTTTCGGGGAGAACCAGCTATCTCCGAGCTTGTTTAGCCTTTCACTCCTAGCCACACCTCATCCGATAATTTTTCAACATTACCCGGTTCGGACCTCCAATTAGTGTTAACTAATCTTCATCCTGGACATGGCTAGATCGCCCGGTTTCGGGTCTATTCCTAGCGACTATACAAACCAAAAAAACAAACGCCCTATTAAGACTCGATTTCTCTACGGCTCCCTTATAAAAAGTTAACCTCGCCACTAAAAATAACTCGCTGACCCATTATACAAAAGGTACGCAGTCACTAATAAAAACATACCTATAAAATAGAATTTTAAGTACATTATTTTTAGCTCCCACTGCTTGTACGCAAACAGTTTCAGTTTCTATTTCACTCCCCTCTCCGGGGTTCTTTTCACCTTTCCCTCACGGTACTTGTTCACTATCGGTCAGTAAGTAGTATTTAGCCTTAGATGATGGTCCACCTATCTTCAACCAAGATTTCTCGTGTCCCGGTCTACTTATTAATGTACTTAGTCTCCGCACAAATAATATATACAGGACTTTCACCTTCTATGGTTAACTTTTCCAAATTATTCTATAATTTATTAAATGCGTAACTTACACTGGCTGTTTCCCTTTCGCTCGCCACTACTTAGGAAATCTCAATTTTGATTTCTTTTCCTCTAGATACTAAGATGTTTCAATTCTCTAGGTTCGCTTTTAAACTCTATTTTATTTAAGTTTAAATGACCAATAAATTTGGTCAGGTTTCCCCATTCGGACACCTTTGATTCTTTCGCCTGCTTTCAGCTTATCAAAGATTTTCGCAGAATGCCACGTCCTTCATCGCCTCTTACTGCCTAGGCATCCACTATTTGCGCTTACTTTTCTTGATCATATAAAATAAAATCTCTACAAAAATTTTATTATCTAATTTGCTTGTGTATACCTAAATGCATTTTTCCAAATTGTTAAATAACAAAAAAACATATAAAAAAACCTCATGGAGTCGGGGAGAATTGAACTCCCGACCATCTGCGTGCAAAACAGAAGCTCTACCAACTGAGCTACGACCCCCCAAAAAAAATAAAAAACTTATAAAAACATAAAAACAAACTAATCAGACACAATAATTAAATTATGATTTCTTATTCTACTTACTTCGTAAGGAGGTGATCCAGCCGCAGGTTCCCCTACGGCTACCTTGTTACGACTTCACCCCAGTTATGAACCACACCGTGGTCAACGTCCTCCTAAAAATTTTAGGTTAAACTATTGACTTCTGGTGCAACCCACTTCCATGGTGTGACGGGCGGTGTGTACAAGGCCCGGGAACGTATTCACCGCGACATGCTGATTCGCGATTACTAGCGATTCCGACTTCATGAAGTCGAGTTGCAGACTTCAATCCGGACTACGACTCGCTTTTTAGGATTGGCTCCAGGTCTCCCTTTGGCTACCCTCTGTACGAGCCATTGTAGCACGTGTGTAGCCCTACCCATAAGGGCCATGATGACTTGACCTCATCCCCCCCTTCCTCCGATTTTTCATCGGCAGTCTTCTTAGAGTCCCCGACTTTATCGATGGCAACTAAGAACAAGGGTTACGCTCGTTACGGGACTTAACCCAATATCTCACAACACGAGCTGACGACAGCCATGCAGCACCTGTATCAGCGTTCCTCCCGGCACTTTAACATCTCTGTTAAATTCGCTGTATGTCAAGGGTAGGTAAGGTTCCTCGCGTTGCATCGAATTAAACCACATGCTCCACCGCTTGTGCGGGCCCCCGTCAATTCCTTTGAGTTTTAATCTTGCGACCGTACTCCCCAGGCGGTCAACTTAACGCGTTAGCTTCGCTACTTATCATTAAATAATGACCAACAGCTAGTTGACAACGTTTACAGCATGGACTACCAGGGTATCTAATCCTGTTTGCTCCCCATGCTTTCGTGCCTCAGTGTCAGTTTTGGGCCAGGTAGTCGCCTTCGCCACTGATGTTCCTTCCGATATCTACGCATTTCACTGCTACACCGGAAATTCCACTACCCTATCCCATACTCTAGTTTGGTAGTTTTATCTGCACTTCCTAAGTTAAGCTTAGGTCTTTCACAAATAACTTACCATACAACCTACGCACCCTTTACGCCCAGTAATTCCGATTAACGCTTGCACCCTCCGTATTACCGCGGCTGCTGGCACGGAGTTTGCCGGTGCTTATTCTGTAAGTAACGTCCAATATAAAATGTATTAAATTTTATATTCATCTTCCTTACCAAAAGTGCTTTACAACCCTCAGGCCTTCTTCACACACGCGGCATTGCTGGATCAGGGTTTCCCCCATTGTCCAATATTCCCCACTGCTGCCTCCCGTAGGAGTCTGGGCCGTATCTCAGTCCCAGTGTGGCTGACCGTCCTCTCAGACCAGCTACTGATCGTTGCCTTGGTAAGCCTTTACCTTACCAACTAGCTAATCAGACGCAGGCTGCCCTTAAAGCGTTAGGCCTATATTGGTCCCCAACTTTTCTCCATAGAGAATATTCAGTATTAGCCTAAGTTTCCCTAGGTTATCCTAAACTTTAAGATACATTCCTACGTTATACTCACCCGTTCGCTACTCGCCATCAATTTAAGATTTAACTCCTAAATTATGCTGCCGTTCAACTTGCATGTGTTATGCATGCCGCCAGCGTTCAATCTGAGCCAGGATCAAACTCTTCAGTTTAATTCTCTAGCATTTATTTTACATATTTACTAGCTATATACCACTTTACTATTCATAACTATCATAAAGTGTCCTCATAGTCTGTTTTAAATTTTTAAAGAACTTTATCTATACTAAGAATACAAAATATTATACTTACTTAATAAATTTGTCAAACTTTTTATATGAAATATATTTTTCCATTATTTTTTTAAAATAAATTTAGAAAAACGTAATTTACCAACTTGTATAATATATATTTTATTTTCAAAAAATCGCACAGATAAATCAAAAATACGTTTACCATCAATTTTAACAGCACCTTGTTTTATTAAACGAAAAGATTCAGAATTACTTCGAGAAAAATTTAAATGTCTCAAAATATTTATAATAGACAACCCTTCATCATATAAAATAGTTTCTATAATTAAATTCTCTGGAACTAATTTATTTCTAAACTTATCTATAAATATCTTATGTGCCAAATTAGCATCTTTACGAGTATATAAAAACATAACTAATTCTTTAGCTAACAAAACTTTAACATTCATTATATCTAATCCACTAATCTTTTTTGTTTGACTAAATAAATCGAATCCACACAAAGATTTTAAATCTAACACTTTAATATAATGCCACATTGTATTATCTGAAATAGACATAATTTTTCCAAATATCTCTTCAGGAGATTCATTAATTCCAATATAATTATTAAAAGATTTTGACATTTTTCTAACACCATCTAAACCTGTCATCAATGGCAGCATCATAACACATTGTGGTGTCAATCCATATTTCTTTTGAATCTCTCTTCCAATCAATAAATTAAATTTCTGATCAATACCTCCTACCTCAACATCAGCATTTAGAACCACAGAATCATAACCTTGTAACAAAGGATATAAAAATTCATTAATTAAAATAGATTTTTTCAAAGAATATCTTCTTCGAAAATCTTCTCTCTGAAATATTCTAGAAACAGAACACTTAGACATTAAACTAAAAAAATCTTCAATACTCAAAGTATTTAACCATGCAGAATTATAAACTATCTTTGTCTTATTTCTATCAAGAACTTTGAATATTTGTTCCTCATAAAATCTAATATTATTCCAGATACTTTCTTTGGAAAGAGGTACTCGAGAAACACTACTTCCACTAGGATCACCTATCCTAGCAGTAAAATCACCAATTAAACAAATAATCTGATGCCCCAACATTTGAAATTGACTCAATTTCTTAAGAATGAGAACATGACCTAAATGCAAATCTGCAGATGTTGGATCAAAACCAGCCTTAATAACTAATTTCTTCTTACTTTTCAATTTATAAATCAATTCACTAATCGATATAATTTCACAACATCCAGAAATTAACTTATCGTACCAAACTTGTTTTTTTGAACTGTAAATTTCTAACATATATAATTCATTATTAATAAACAAAACTTTAAAGTTTACATAAATACAACAAAACAAATAATTTTTACTAAAAAACAACTATTTGTATAACATCAGTTAATACCGTTATTTATCTAATTAAAACTAATTTCTTAAAAAAAAAATGAAAAATAACAATACTAGAAGCAATCCCAAAAAAATCAGCCAGTAAACCAACCAAAACAGTATATCTCGTATTTTTAATACCTATAATACCAAAATAAGTAGTAATAATATAAAAAGTAGTTTCTGTACTACCCATCATAATAGCAGCCATTTTAGCAATATCAGAATTTCCTCCATATTCATGCATTAATTCAGCCATAATTCCTATAGAAGCACTACCAGAAAATGGCCTAATTAATATTAATGGTAACAATAAAGAAGGAATACCTAATTTAAATAATACAGGATGAAGAATCTTCTCAATTATTTCAAAAAAACCAGATGAACGTAACATACCAACAGCAACTATCATAGCTACTAAATATGGAACCAAAACAATACTAGTTGAAAACCCATCCTTAGCTCCGGAAACAAAAACATCAAAAACATTAACCCTTACAAAGGCAGCATAAACAAAAACAAAAATAAAGAAAAAAACAAATAAAAAACTAAAAAATTTACTTAAATCAATAAACATATTGTCATATCCCACTATAATAAAACTCTTTACTTATCTACCTGATAAGTATAATATTTCTCAAAGATTTTCGTAAAAAAAATAGCCACAATAGTAGATACTGATGTAGCTAATAAAATAGCGTACACAATTTTTCCAGGATGTAAATTTCCATTCATAGAAAGCAAAGCAAGTGTAGTTATAGGAATAACTTGAATACTAGAAATATTAATAGCAACAAAAGTACACATAGAATTAGTAGCATAATCTACATAATTATTTAATTTATGTAACTCCTTCATTGCCTGCAATCCAAACGGAGTGGCAGCATTAGATAAACCTAAAATATTAGCAATTATATTTAATGACATGGCTTTAATAGCTGGATGAAAAATTGGAATATCCGGGAATAAAACATACATAATAGGTTTAAGAATTCTAGACAAATAATTAATTAAACCGGAATCTAAAATAACTTTCATAACACCTAACCACAAGGCCATTATTCCAGATAAATTAATGGCAATTTGAAAACCAAACTTAGCAGACTTAATAATAGATATCATCAATTGATCTATACGATTTTGAATAATCGCACTAATAAACGATAGTATAATCATACCCAACCAGATTAAATTTATCATTTTTAAACCATATATTTTAAATAAAAAAATATTATTCTTTTTTAAATATCTATTTATACCATCTTAAAATACTTTTGATAATAACTAAATTAACAATTTTTTAAAAACTAAACTAAAGACATAATAAAAATCTACTAAACAAAAATAAATAATTTACTATAATTCAATAATATTAACTATACAACATATCTAATTTAAATTAGTAAAATATTTATATCTATAATAAAACTTAAAATTTTATAACAAAAACTTTTATTTAGTTTTATTAACATAAGTTTCCTTTAAAAAAAAGGCTAAAATAACAGCAATAATAATACCAATAGGTATGCTAGATAAAGCAAATTGATAATCAATCCTAGTATATAAATCTTTAACCCTATTAATATTATCTATATTACCTAAAAAAACTTTACTTGTATGCAGTGACAAGCTTAAATCTAATAAATTTCCTACAAAAGGTTGCAAAAACATCGCTCCAAGCATCACTATCATATTTGTAACAGCCATTGAAGTACCAGAATATTCTTCAGATCCTATTTCTCTACCAATAACAAACACAATACATTGAACGCTATATAATATACCCAAAATAAATACCAAAAAATTAATTGAACATTTACTTAACCAAGGATAATATAAAATTATTAACATAACACCTGCTGCTCCAGAAGCTCCAAATAACATTGGTATCTTACGACATCGTAATCTGTCAGATATATATCCCATTAAAGGAGCACCAACAGTAAAACCAAAAAATAATAAAGAATTAGCAAAATTAGCTTCTTCTTGCGTAAAATTACAAGCATGAACTAAATAAGGAACTCCCCATAATTCAGCAAACACAGTTGTAGGTAAATAAACCAAACATCCAAAAAAACCATTTACCCAAATTTGTTTATTACAAATAATAACACATAAACTTATAAAACTTTTTTTAAAACTTAAATACAAATTATCAGAAACTTCATATTGTTTTTTATCTCTAATACCAATCCATAACATAATAACTAAAAAAAATCCAAAAAGAGCAGTAAAATTTATAGCTCTTTTCCAACCTACAGCAATCACTAACTCTCCAAGTAAATTATCTGCAATCATAGCACCAATAGTTCCTAAAGATGCAGTTATTCCTGCTATTAAAGCTAACTTATCCCTTGGAAGCCAAATTGTCGCTAATTTTAAAACACCAACAAATGCAAAAGAAGATCCAAATCCAACTAAAAATCTTCCTACCGCAGCAATCCAAAATATATTTGTATTAGAAAATACAAAAGTACCTATAACACAAAAACAACAAGCTACTGTTAAAGATAATCTAGGACCATAATAATCTAATAACATTCCAACAGGTAATTGCATTGGAACATAAGCACAGTAATAAAAAACAGATAAAAATCCAAATCCAGTAGCTGACAAATGAAAATACTCACGCAAAGAACTCTCCATAACACTGGGGAAAATACGTAAAAAATATTCATAACTATAATATAAAGCACTAAGACCACATATAAACCAATAAAATATTGTACATTGTCTTTTTTTATTATTTAAAAATATTTTATTTTCTATCTTTTCTTCATACATAAAAAAATCCTAAATTTATATGAAATTAACATAAAAACTATATTTCTTTTAAAACATGTTTACTCATCAAAATTTCATTAACTTTATGTAAAAACAAATTTTTTTAAAAACTAATTTTCATTAGAACATAATTTTAATTTAATACTCAATAAAATAAAAACTAATAAAAAAATTTAATGTTTTAACAAACAAATATTATAACAATAAGTATCTTATTTAAAAATAAAATTCAAAATATAAAAAAGGCGCTACACAAGCGCCAATACTAACTATACATAATATATATACTTTTATAACATTATTAATTTTAACTTTATTAAAAAACAAAAATATCTTACTTTATTTTATAACGATCTATAAACTTTTGAACTCTACCACCTGCACTAACTATCTTTTGCGTTCCTGTATAAAATGGATGACACTGAGAACAAATTTCAATATTCAAACTTTTATTTAAAGTTGAACCAACAATAAAATAATAACCACAATTACACCTAACTTCTATATCAGTGTATTTAGGATGTACTAAATCTTTCATTAACATTCTCCAATTTCATATATATTATGAAATATATTAATAATTATTAATTTTTATCTACTAATAATTTTTAATAATAACAACAAAAATCTTTATTTTAATTCATATCACAAAAAAAATTTTTATTCAATAAATAATCTATTATAAATAAACTCACCTACAAAAGCATCTAACCTACATAATTTAATACACACCATACTGGTGCATGATCTGAAGGTCTATTTAATCCTCTAAGATATTTATCAATTCCAAAATCTATACATATATTCAATAAACTATTACTTAATAATATATGATCTATACGAAAACCTTTATTCAATTCAAAACTATTAAATCTATAATCCCACCAACTAAAACATTGTTCATATTTCAATAATAAACTAAAAATATCCTTAAAACCTAAAGACAATATTTTAAAAAAAAAATTACGTTCAACTTTACTGACTAACAAACAATCTTTGATTCTTTTAGAATCATAAATATCACTATCTCCTGGAGCAATATTAAAATCACCCAAAATAATTATTTTTGAATAAAAACATAATTGACTCTTAATAAAAGAAATCAAATCTTTTAACCAAATTAACTTATACAAAAATTTTTCTGAACCTATATTAAATCCATTTGGAACATATATATTAATAATCCTAATATCTAAAATCGTAACAGCCAACAAACGAGAACCTAAATATCCCAAATTCTTATAATTAATCACACTATTATTCATGATTGGAAATTTACTTATAATAGCAACTCCATTATAAGATTTTTGACCATTAAACACTGTATAATAACCTAAATCAAAAAAAATTTTTTCCGGGAAATTTTTATTTTGTAATTTAGTCTCTTGCAATGCTAATACATCTATATTAAAAAATTTAATCCAATCTAAAACATAACTCAAACGAACTTTTAAAGAATTAACATTCCACGTAGCAAATTTAATCAAAACCAATTACCATTATATTCAATAATCAAAGGAGCATGATCAGACCAACGATTTTCTTTATAGATATTAACATTACACACTCTATTTGCTAAACCTTTTGTAACAATCTGATAATCAATTCTCCAACCTATATTATTCATCCAAGATTTAAAATTACGATAACTCCACCAAGTATACTGATTTTTACTCTTATTTAATACACGAAATGCATCTACTAAATCAAAATCTTCAAATATCTTATCCATCCATTTCCTTTCTTCTATTAAAAAACCAGATTTTTTTTGATTACCACGCCAATTTCTAATATCTATCTTTTTATGTGCAATATTAAAATCTCCACAAAAAATAATTTCCTTTTCAGATTTTTTTAAACTCAACAAAAACTTTAAAAAATTATTTAAAAATTCATACTTTACCTCTTGCCTATAACTTCCACTACTTCCAGAAGGAAAATAAACAGATGCAACACTAAATTTTGAATAATCAAATTGTAAATATCTACCTTCATTATCACATAAAAAAAAATCTAAACCAAATTTAACATGTTTAGGTTTATAACGAGAAAAAATTGCTACACCACTGTAACCATTTTTTTTAGCACTAAAATATGTACAAAAATAATCTTTAAAATTATAAACACTTTCCTTTGGTAAAAAAACTCTACTTCTTTCTATCTTAACTCTCACTTCTTGAATACACACTATATCAGCATCTTGTGTAAATAACCAATCAAAAAATCCTTTTTTTATAACTGAACGAATTCCATTAACATTAAAACTGATAATCTTCATTAAAAATATAAACTAACGTTTTATTAAATAAATAATAATCATTTAAAAAAAACAAATTTAATTGTATTAATATCTAAATATTAAAACTAAAATAATATATCTCTTTACATTAATATAATTATTAAAATAAAAATAATTATATCAATAAAAATTCAAAATTTTTTTAAAAAACTACAATATCAAATAATATTGCTTTAAAATCTAAAAAAGTATATTTAACAAAATAAAAATCTTATTATATAACTAAATATACTAATTTCCATATAGATGAAAATAATTTTTTACTACGACGTTCAAATTTCGTTAACGGTCTTGTGTCGTTATTTAAAAAAAATAAATAACTGTTTTTAACATGATTAAAACAATCATTATCAACTAATTTTAAACTAGAATAACTACTAAAAATAGTTCTCATACTTTTTGCATAGCTCTCACAATCCGTCATACAAAATAAAAATCCATATTCTCTGATCTTGGAAATAAGAGAATTAACAAAATCAAATTGAATTAATCTACGCTTATGATGCTTTCTTTTTGGCCAAGGATCTGGAAAAAAAATCTGTACACCCATTAAAGATCTATCTTTTACTTGATATTTAAAAACATCAACAGCATCATAAGGTGCAATACGAATATTTTTAATATTTCTATCCTCTACATTAGCTAAAACATTCCCAATCCCAGGATCATATACATCAATACCAATAAAATTTAAATGTAAATTTTTCTCAGCTGCAAAAAGTAAAAAATCCCCCATACCAAATCCTATTTCTATAATAGTATCTGATTTTCTATTAAAAACAGAATAAAAATCCCATTTTTCATAATTTAAATCTAATTTATAAAAACTTAACAATTTCTTTAAAGCTTGAAATTGTCTATTACTCATTCTTTTATTAGATCTTATAGAAAAACTTTTAATCCGATTCAACATATACATATTATAAAACATAAATTGTTTAATAAATATCTTAAAATTCTAATCATATTAACAAAACCAATTAATAACTTGAAAATATTTAAAAAATACAATATTTAATTGCACTTTATATTGTTTCAATGCTATAATCCTTTAAAAAAATAATTTTAACATCTAAATGATTCATTTTTAATATGTCTCGTATATGCAAAATAACCAAAAAAAGACCCATGAAAGGAAATAACGTATCACATTCAAACAATAAAACAAAAAGAAAATTTTTTCCAAATTTACACTTTCATCGTTTTTGGATTCCAAAAAAAAATAAGTTCATAAGGATTAAAGTCAGCAAAAAAGGTATAAAAATACTAGAAAAACAAGGAATGAATATTCAATAAATAAATAACTTTAACACATAAAAAAAATATAAAAAAACAATGTCAAAATCTAGAACAAAAATAAAATTATTATCTACATCAGGAAGTGGATATTTCACTACAACAACAAAAAATAACAAAAATACTCCCAACAAATTAAAACTCATGAAATATGACCCTACTATAAAAAAACATTGTTTATTTGAAGAAAAAAAGATAAAATAAAGTTAATATATTAAAAATATATACAAAATACTATTTTTGCAAGTTCCAAACATATAATTTTATTAAATCCACTTTAATTCAGAAATTTATTAAAATACATTGACTCCACAAAATCTATTTCATAAACACATAAAAATATTACAGCTATTTTAATTATATTAAAAACATAAATAAAATAAATAATACTGATTATTTCAACCAAAATATAATATATAGTAACAACAAAAATAAAATTATGTAATAAACATACTGTTTACAATAAATATTAAATTTAATAATATTATTTAATATATTCTTATATCCAATTTATATAAATATAAAATATCTAAAAAAAATATATAAAAATTATCTTATGCTAAATAACATTTAATAATTAATATATAATTTATTCTAAATAATCTTAACTTATGTAAATTAAAACAACACAAAAACTAAATTTAGATCACACTTATTATAAAACTTATGGTACAATTAAACAATAAATCTAGATAATAAATTAATCATCACAAATGCAAATTAATTATGAATTCTAAAACATTTAATATAATTCTAAAAAAAACATCAATGCTATCAAAAAATGTTAAAAGTCTAATTTTTAAAATCAAAGATGAAAAATCTACGTTCTCCTATAAACCAGGTCAATTCATTACAATATTTTTTAATTACAAAAATCAAATAATTAAAAGAAGCTATAGTATAGCTAACATACCAAACGAAAAAAAATATATAGAAATTGCAGTAAGTTACATAAAAAATGGTTTGGCAACAGAAATATTATTTAATTTAAAATATAACGAATGTTTAAATATAAAAGGACCCTTTGGGAAACTAATATTAAAAACTAATAACGAAACATTTAAACGTTATATCTTTTTAGCTACCAATACAGGTATAGCTCCATACAGATCTATGATAGATGAATTAAAAACTAAACTAAAACATAACAAAAACTTAAAAATAATTATTTTACAAGGAGTTAAAACAAGAAAAGATATCTTATTCAAAAATGAATTTATTGATTTTTCAAAAAAATATCCTCAAACTTTGTTTAAAGCATGTTTAAGTCAAGAAAAAAATACTTTACATAATTATGAATTCTTAGGATATGTGCAAAATGCATTAACAAATTTTAATTTAAATACGAAAGATGATATTATTTACTTATGTGGAAATCCTAATATGATTGATCAATCAACAACTTTATTAAAAAAAATTGGATTCGAATCTCAACAAATTATACGAGAAAAATATATATCAAAATAAAAATTAAATATTGCAACTAAATTGCAATAATTTAACAAATTAATGTAAAATTAATAAATAAAAATATAAAAACTTATAATACTAACAAAATCCTATACTTATAAAGTATAACAATAACTTTTTATATACTTATTTTAAGTAATAAATAACTTCAATAATCACAAACAATTACATAAAAAAAACAATAAATCATTTCTAATACCAAATATCTATAAAACTTACATATTATATATAATATAAAAAACTATTAATTCTCAAAATAAAATAAGAACATGAGCTTTATTACAAAAAACATTAAACTTGCTATCTCTTATATTAAACAAGGAAAAATTATAGCAATACCAACCGAAACAGTTTATGGACTAGCAACTAACATTTACAATATTAAATCTATTAAAAAAATATTTTCCATAAAAAAAAGACCATTCAATTATCCACTAATATTGCACATAAATAAAAACTGGAACATAAAACAATGGATTTCTTTCATTCCACGATACGTTCACACACTAACTAAAAATTTTTGGCCAGGACCTCTAACATTAGTAATGAAAGCAAAACCAAATACACATATAAACCCTTTAATTATCTCTAGCACAAATACTATAGCATTAAGATGTTCTTCTCATCCTATTCTATATTTTATTTTGAAAGAACTAAAAATGCCTTTATTAATAACATCAGCAAATACTTTTGGAAAAATAAGTCCAACTACAGCTAAACATACAAAAGAATATTTAAAAAATGAAAAAATACTTATTTTAAATGGAAAACGATGCTCTATAGGTATAGAATCAACTGTTATAGATGCAACAAAAAAAAATAAATTAAACATATTACGATTAGGAGCTATTAACTCTGAAAACATAAAAAATGTCTTATTAAAAACAAAAAAAACTAATAAGTTTTATCAAAAAACACAAAACAAACATATAACCATTAATTCTAATCAATTAAATAAAAACTATTTATTTAATAAACCATTATATTTTTTTGAAAATATAAATACAATCAAAAATTTTTATAAAAAAAACCAAATGCCAATATATATATTGGCATTTTCTAATATCAAATTTATACCAAAAACACCATTATTTTATAAATTCCCAAATAAAATCAAACAAAGTACATTTGAATTCTATTTCCAACTACGAAAAGCAGAAAAATCAATAGCAAAAATAATAGCAATTGAAATGCCACCCAATACAACTAAATGGGAAACAATAAAAGACCGAATAAAAAAAATTTCTGTTCCAATAGAATCTATATAACTAATACACTTTATTAAATAATTACCAATATTAAAATACTATTTATATTTATTTTATAAAATTAATAAATGTTCTACCATAAAACACATAAATTTACAAAAAAATCATTTTTTATCTTCAGATAACATAAATATACCTGGAGCATTGCGTAAATATTCTTTATAATCCATACCATAACCAAATATAAAATTATTTTTAACTCTTAAGCCAATAAAATCTGCACTTTTAAAATTTGAAGAAATACGATTTTCATTTTTCTTGTCCACTAAAACAGCACTATAAACTTTTTTTGTTTTCATTTTCTTTATTTTCTCTATTATTTTAGATAAAGTAATCCCTGCATCTAAAATATCATCCACAACTAATACTGTACGATTAACTAAATTAATTCTAGGCTTTACTTTCCATTTTAAAATTCCACCATTGATATTTCCACAATAACGAGTTACATGAATATAATCTACTTCTAACGGAAAATTAAGTCTAATTAATAAATTTCCCATTAAAACTAACCCTCCAACCATAACGCATACTATAACTGGATTTTTATCATATAACTCATTACTTATATTTATAGCCATTTTATCCAAAGCAGCTTCTATTTCTTCTATTTTAAATAAACATACAGACTGTTCATAAATTTTTCTTATTTTAAGTGGAATAAACATATTTTTTTATATACAATATTTACTCTTTATTTTTATTTGGGATTGGAAAAACATTTAACTTACCAATATTTTTCGTACGATCATAAATTTTAGAAACACCCCTTTTTTTGACTTCATCTATTCTAAATATAGAATTCATTGGAATAAATGTTCTTAAAACACTACCAAATTCTATTTTTAAACGCTCTTCAGAAGGATCTACAATAAAAGAAGTAGTCTCTCCAAATATAAAATCTTCTACTTCAATAAATCCAAATATTTCACTTTCAGAAATTTTACTAGCATATATTTCATATACCACATCTTGATTCGAAAATGTAATTCGATACAAAGATTTTTTCAACATTTAATTACCTAAAGCCATTAAATACTTGCTAAATTAGCATAAAACGTTATCAATAAAAAATACAAAAATTATTTAATATTATTATAGCATTAATAAATTAATTACAAAAAATGACTACATAAATTTTAGAAATTTCAATAAAAAATCTTTTTTTTAAAAATATAAATAAAAAAATTAACTTCCAAAAATGTTATATAAATAGTTATTAATATATCAGTTAAATAATGTTGCATAAGTAACACACGAGAAAGAGATACAATAAAAGCAAAAAATATTAATACATAAAAAAAATAAGGATATATAGTGGAAATTCCTAATGTTATACTGATAATAGTTGTTACATGACTAGAAGGAAAAGACCAAAAAAACTTATCAAACTTCAAACCATATATACCATATAAACCTTTAAGAAAAAATAATTTTGGCCTAGAACGACCAATTAAAACCTTTAAAACCCCACAACAAATATTCGGTACAAATATACATAAAAAAAGAAATAAAAACCTATAAAACCATATAAACGACATATAAAAATATCTAAAATAGATAATAAAAAATATAAATAATATTAAATATATATACCACACTCCAAATTTAGTAATCCAATTAAAAAATATAAAAAATCTTATTTTTAATCTACTAACATATATGATAAAGATCAAATCATAAAAAAAAATAACATTATTAAAAACAAATAAAATACCAAAAATAGTGGATTTAAAAAAATCAAAAAAACTTTATTTAAAAACAAAACATTTTCATTAAAAATATTTTTATATTTCATACAAATAAATTAATAATAATATTTAATTTTGGATTAATACCAAATCTAAATCACTATTTTTAAATCTATTAAAATAATAGTACTTCAATTTCCTAAAATTACTTAAAAAAACTTAAATATTACAATTTATAAAATATAAAATTATAAAAAATAAAGTAATAAAACTATTATTTTTAGATAAAAATTCTATTTATTAATAATTCAAAACATAAAATCTATATTTATTACAAATAATATATATTTTACTATGATACTTGTATTTATTATTTATAAACAACACTCATATTGTTTTATGACAAAACCACTTACCTACAAAATAATTTTTTTTATATAATTACTAAAATTACAAAATTAAAAAATACTGAAAAAACATTTATAAAAATAGTATTATATATTTTTACAAAATATATATAAAAATAAATAACTCACCCCACACAAAATTCTTGTAAAACTATTAAAATAAGTTTAAAAACTGAAATTAACGATAAATTTACTCATTCATAACTACAACATCTTGTGCTTTAAATCCCTTAGGACCTTTTCCCAAAACAAAACTAACTAAATCATTTTCATGCAATGTTCTAAATCCTGGGCTCTGAATATCTTTATAATGTACAAAAATATCTTCTCCTTCATTTTTACTAATAAAACCATATCCTTTTTTTTCATTAAACCACTTAACACGACCAGTTACTCTTTGTGACATATTTTCCTCACTTTATAAAATAAACTCTTAATAATAAAATTTTTGTACTACAATAATTATTATTATTTAAATCAATAAATATAAATAATAATATTAATAATCGATTTTTAATACTAAAAATATAAATTTAAAAAATAAATATTATACTTTTACATATTATAATATATTATATATATAAAAAATACAAAAAAGTATAATTTATATTTAAAATAACATTCTAATTAACAAAAATAAAACCAAAATTTCTAATAAATTAGAAAGTAAACCAATACTTTAACTTTAATTAAAAATAATTGACAACAAATCCCAAAAAAACAAACTTTAATAAACCTTTTGTTATATCAATCTTTAATTTTAAATTAATAAAATTAAATATAAAAAATGGTCTTACAATTTTTCCATATAAAAATATTAATTAATTAAACTAATATAAAACAATTAATGCCAATTAATATAACTTTTCAGAACAAGGCCTTATTATATCTAATCCAGATAAATAGGTTTTTAAAACATTCGGAACACAAATATTTCCATTCTCATCTTGATAATTTTCCATAATAGCAGCTAATACCCTACCAACTGCTAACCCAGAACCATTTAACGTATGAACCAACTTAATTTTATTTGTATTACATTCTCTATACCTAGCTTTCATTCTACGAGATTGAAAATCCTCCATATTAGAGCAAGAAGAAACCTCTCTATAACAATTTTGACTAGGAAACCACACTTCTAAATCATAAGTCTTAGAAGCATTAACACCAATATCCTTCCTACATAAATTCATAACACGATATGGTAATTCTAAACGCTTTAAAATAACCTCAGCATGATTTATCAAAATCTCAAGAGATTCATAAGACTTCTCAGGTACAGTTATCCATACTAATTCAACCTTTTCAAACTGATGCTGTCTTATTATTCCTTTATTATCTTTTCCGTAAGAACCAGCTTCTTTTCTAAAACAAGGAGAGTAACAAACATACTTAATTGGCAAATTTTTTTCCATCAAAATAATATCTCTAACAATATTAGTAACAGATATCTCTGAAGTCGATATAAGATAAAAATCTTCTTCACCACACAATTTAAATAAACCATTTGAAAATTTAGGTAATTGACCAGTACAAAACAAACTCTTTTTATTAACAATATATGGAGTATATATTTCTCGATAATCATGCTCGAGAACATGAACATCCATCATAAACTGAATTAAAGCTCTATGTAACCTAGCAATATGCGAGCTCATCACAACAAATCGACTTCCAACAATTTTAGCAGCACTATTAAAATCTATTTGCCCTAATTCTTTTCCTAACTCATCATGAGATTTTATAGGAAAACCAAAATTTGAAATAGTTCCATATGTTCTTATTTCCTCATTTTGATTTCCTAATGGAACAGAACAATGAAGAAAATTCGGTAATGATAAAAGAATAACTTCTATTTGTTCTAACACTTTTTTTAATTTTAATATCTTCGTTTTTAAAACTTCATTAATAAAATTAATTTTATTAAAAAAACAATTTGTATCTTTTGACTTTCTATTATCAGAAATTTTAATAAAATTAGAATACTTCTTCTTTTTATCTTTTAAATCCTGTATAGAATTTTGCAAAAATTTCCTATCTGTATCAAGTTTACTAAACAAATCTGCATCAAAAAAAAATTTACGTTTTAAAAGTTCACCTTCAACATATTTAGGATGTCTACGTAATAATTTGATATCTAACACTACAAAATACCCTTAACAATTTTAACTAAGATTTAACTAAAAAAAATAATAAACAAAATTATATAATATTAACTACATAAAATGTAATAATCCTTATCCAATCATTTTAAAAAAAATAAATCAAAAAAATTTCTAAAAACTATATTTATTTAATAAATTTATAAAATTCCTATAAATATAGGCAGTGACAATCAAAAAACCATATATATCCAAATATTACGAAATAAACAATATTCAAAATTATTTTATTTATTAACTTCAACTTCTTTTGCAAAACATATAAAATCAGCAGAACAAACAATCTTATTATTAACTAACGATTCCCCATATATTTTCCAAAAATTTCTTCTTCTTTTAATGATACTAACTTTTAAATATAACTGATCCCCAGGAATTACAGAATCCCTAAATTTAGCATTATCAATAGAAGAAAGTAAATATAAAAATTTATAACCTTTTTTAGGAGAATTAGATAAACTTGATAAGATTCCACCAGCTTGCGCTAATGATTCTAATATCAAAACACCGGGCATAATCGCATTTTTAGGAAAATGCCCAACAAAAAACACTTCATTAATTGAAACGTTTTTTATAGCTATTAAATACTGAGATACTTTATACTCTAACACTCTATCAATTAATAACAATGGATAACGATGAGGCAATAAATCCATTATTTCATTAATAAATACAAAATTATTCACATTTAAAATCATAACTTATATTAAAATATATACTTTCTCAATACTACTGATATGACTTGATCCTTATTATACTATAATAAACTCTCCTTTTTAAAAAATAAATTTACATAAAAATAAATATTTATCTAAAACAAAACTAATATTATTTATCTCCTTAATTATCTTAAACTTTAATTAAAGATTAATAAAACAAATTTTAATGAAATTAAATACTAAAAAAATCTTTTTAAGCACATTATGATAACATAGAAAATTGAAAAAACTTACACTGATCAAATGGATACTTATTCAGAGGAGTTGCTAAGGAAAACATTACCAATCCAAAAGGAGATTTCCATTCCATAGAAAAACCAGAGGAATAACGTAAATATCCATAATTTTTCCCAGATAAATATTTAAAAGACTTATATGAAAAAACACCACCAATATCTATAAAAATAGAACTTCGAATTTTTTCATTAGTAAATGGATGCGGGAAAATAAGATTAAAACTTCCGTTAATTAACAAATTTCCTCCTACTACTTTTCCAAAATCATCTTTTGGACCCAATGAATTAACTTCATAACCTCTAACTTGACCAAAACTAGATATTCCTCCAGCATAATAATTTTCAAAAAATGGTAAAGTAGAACGTTTATTAAATGAATTTCCATAACCCACATTATTAGATACAAAAAAAACAAAACCTTTTCCTAAATTAATATACCATCGACCTTTATAATCAATTTTATAATAAAACAAAGAATTAATATTAATAGGAAAAGATACTAATAAATTAATTAAATATTCTAAACCAGAAGTAGGAAACACTTCTCTATCATAACTATGATGAAACAAACTACTAACAATACGAAATTGATTAAAAACTTTCCCATTCATATCAATAAAACGTTGTATATATCTCATATCTTTTCTTACATGTTTTATTCCTAAATTTTCATAACCAAAACCAAATTTAAAATTACTTTTTTTATTTAAAAACATATTTAAATTTAAATCAAAACCAATTTTATTAGATCGATAAGAAAAAATATCTGATTTATTAAAGATTTCTCTATGACAATATAAATTAACACCATATTCAATTTTAGAATTGTAAAAAGGATTTAAATAACTAATAAAATAATTTTTACTATAATTAATATTATCAAATTTAAAACTCAATAAATTCCCACTACCGAACAAATTTAATTCTTGAATAAATAAATTCAATTGTAATCCACTTAATCCATATCCAATAGAACAATTTATCTTTTTAGAAGAAGATTCTTTGATGTAAATATCTAAATCAACTTGATCTTTACTACCTTTAACCAAATTAATTTTAGTATAAACACTATTTATATAACCCAAAGATTTTATTCTTTCCTCAGATTCTCTTATTTTACTCAAAGATAATAACTCACCAAAATTACTTTGAACCATCCTACTTCTCAATACATAATACTTAGTTTTTTTATTTCCATGAAATCTTATTTTTCTAACATACATATGTCTTCCTGAAGACATATCAAAAATAACAAATACTAATCTATTTCTATCATTAATATTAAATATCACACCAACATTAGAAAATTCATAACCTAATTTGCTATACTCTGACTTAATCAATATCACATTATTATTGATAGTTGACCAAGAAAATATATTACCTTTTTTAATATTAACTATTTTCATCATTTTATTAAAAGAAATAATATTATTTTTCTCAAAAAAAGAAAAACCAGCAAACCGATATTGTTTTCCTTCATATAATACAACTTTAACAAAAATACTTTTTTTATCTGATAATAAATTTGTATTAATAGACAACACCCTAAATTTTATATATCCATTATTAATATAAATTACTTTAAGTACATTTAATAAAATTATTTTTATAGATTCTATAGAAAACTTACCGTTTTTACCTAAAAAACCAAAAATTTTTTCTTTAAAAATATTAAAATCAAACAATAATTTTTTTTCAGAAAAAACATTATTACCAACAAATTTAATTTTTTTAATAAAAAATAAAGGCTTAGAAAAAATAAAAATTTTTATATCTACATAATTTATTTTCAAAAATTGTACTTTATATTTAATATATAAATTATATTTTTCATTAAAAAATAAAATTTTTTTAACATCTTTCTCAAACCGAAATAAAGTATTACTACTAAACAGAGATCCTTTTACTATTCCCAGCTTCTTTTGTAATTTTACAATTAAATTAATATCAACATTATTTCTTAAACCCACTATATTTACAGATCTAATAACTGATTTTTCTATCAACCTAACTAACAATACCTTATTTACTTTTTTTAAAGAAATAAATTGAAATAAACCAGTATAATTTAATTTATTACTAATTCTGTTAAGATCTACAAAGCTTATATCTTTTCCTATTATATTTGAAAAATAATTTAGAACATTATTAGAATTAATATGCTTTAAACCATATATTTTAATATTATTAATTATAAATGCATAAGAAACATTAACAATGTTGCTATAAAAAAAATAAACCAAAAAAAATAATATATTTTTAAATAAAATTTTAAAAATTTTTGAATAAAACTTCATCATTCTATTTTAATCCTAATATAAAAAACTATATAAAACTATCAATAGCAATAAATTTATCACTAATCTAATATAACTAAAACAATAATTATTTATTAATAGAACTTTTTTTTAAAAATTAAATATATTAAAATATATATCTTATTAAATTTTATAAAAAAAACTAAATTTTATTAAACAAAAATTTATCAACAAACAAAATCAATTTATAAATTATTAAAAATAATATCACTAATACTTATAATTACATTATTTTTAAATATAAAAACCAACTTTTCATTAATGTTTTCTAAAATTTTAATTAATTAAACATTTTACTATCAAATAAAAAAAAAAGTAGAAGCAAATAAACTATCCAAACGATCCAAAAAACCACCATGACCTGGCAAAAAACCGCTTATATCTTTTAAAAAAACTCTTCTTTTAAGCATACTAATAAATAAATCTCCAAATAATGACATTACTAATACAATAAACACCACAATCATCCAATAATAAATATTATCCATTACATGGAATAATCTATGTTCTAAAAAACCACAAAATAAAACACAAAAACCACCTCCCAAAAACCCTTCAATTGTTTTTCCTTTACTAATCTTACTAGCTATTAAAATTTTCCCATATTGTTTCCCAAAAAAATATGCACCAATATCTGAAACCCAAACTAAAAAAAATAAATTAATCATTAAACATTTGCCATGTTTATATTTGTATATTTCAGCCAAACTTCCAAAAAATGAAGTTAAAACTATTAACCCAAACAAAAATACCATAAATTTACTACTCCAAATAAATTTTAACCTAGGAAAAATTCCTATAAAACACAATAATGTTATCCAAATTAATAAAATTAATAACAAACAATACTTAAAAATATTAAAAATTAATATCCAAATACAAAACAACATTACAATGATAAATATCAACCTTTTCCATGTTGTACTTATTGGAATTAAATACATCCACTCAACACTACAAATTATAGATAACAAAAACAATATAAATATAAAAAAATAATAATTAGAACATTTAACAATAATTAAAACTAATGGAATTAAAATTAAAGATGTTATAAATCTTGATATCAACACTATATTATTATATTTCACCTTATATTTTTTTTTAAATATTACCATAACGACGACTTCTCAAACTAAAATCTTTTAAAGCTTTTTCAAAATCTTTAATTGTAAAATCTGGCCATAAAACATCAGTAAAATATAGCTCAGTATAAGCTAATTGCCATAAAAAAAAATTACTTATTCTTTTTTCTCCACTAGTACGAATAAATAAATCCGGATCAGGAAGTGGGTAAGTACATAAAAATTTAGAAATCAACGACTTATTAATTAATTTATAATTAATTCTCTTTGAAACAACTAATTTTACAATATTTTTTATTGTCTTCAATAAATCCCATCTACCGCTATAATTTACTACTATATTTAAAATCAATTTTTTATTATCTTTAGTTACATATTCTGCCTTTCTTATTCTATCTCTCAAAGAAATAGGAAGTTTTTTACATTCACCTAAAAAACGTAAAGAAACATCATGATTATTAAGATTATCAATTTCTCTATCTAAAACACTAATAAACAACAACATTAAAGATTCAATCTCCTCCTTTGGTCTGCTCCAATTTTCTTTACTAAAAGTAAATAAGCTAAGAATAGGTATACAATGATTTAAAGAATAAAAAATTATATTTTTGATAACATTTACACCATATCTATACCCATCAACACGTTCCAAACCATGTTTTTTTGCCCATCTACCATTTCCATCCATAACAATAGCAACATGCTTTGGTAAATTCTTAATTTTCACAAATTTAAATAAATTCCTATTTAATATAAACAAATATAATAAATTATTATATTATCTTTTTAAAACAAAATAAAAATTACTTAATTAACAATAAAATTACAAAATATAAATAAAATATTTTTTAAATAATTATTTAAATTAATATAAATTTCATTATAAATAAATAGTATAAAATTTAAAAATTAATACTATCTTTAAATCTATATAACAAAATTTTCCAAAATACTGAAAAAAAAAATTAATCTAACTTTGTATAATTTACCGCATTAACGGAAATAAAATAACATCACGAATCGAAACGGAATTAGTTAAAATCATTACTAATCTATCTATTCCAATGCCTTCTCCAGCTACAGGTGGCATTCCATATTCCAATGCTTCAATGTAATCTAAATCAAAATACATCATTTTTTCTTCATCATCAATATTTTTTTTAATAATTTGTCTCCTAAAACGCTTTTCTTGATCTTCCGGATCATTTAATTCTGAAAATCCATTTGCTATTTCATAACCACAAATAAATAATTCAAAACGTTCAGAAATATTGTGATCACAATCACATCTTCTAGCTAAAGGAGAAAATTCTACAGGATAATCTAGAATAAATGTCGGCTGTATTAAATATTTTTCTACTGTTTTTTCAAACATTATCATATGTAAACGGTCTAAACTATCCATTTTATCATATGACACATGTAAATAATCTAAAAAATCTCTACACTTATCTAATGTATTTATATCATTTTCTTCAATATCCTTATTATATGTAATAATAGATTCTTTTATAGTTAATCGAGAAAAAGGCTTTCTAAAATCAATTAATTGATTCTGATAAATAACTTCTCTTGTACCTAACACAGAATCACACAAATAATGTATTAATTTCTCCGTAAAATCCATTAAATAACGATAATTAGAATATACCTGATAAAATTCTATCATTGTAAATTCAGGATTATGACATATGGATAAACCTTCGTTGCGAAAACTACGATTAATCTCATAAATTCTTTCAAATCCACCCACTATTAATTTTTTTAAATAAATTTCTGGGGCAATTCGTAAAAATATTTTTTTATCCAAAACATTATGATAAGTAATAAACGGTTTAGCCTCTCCTCCTCCAGGAACAGACTGTAACATAGGGGTTTCAACTTCTATAAAATCATTATTATCCATAAACATTCTTAAATTTCTTATTATTTTTGATCGCAATAAAAACGTCCTCCTTGTTCTATCATTAGACATCAAATCAATATAACGTTTTCTATAACATATCTCTTTATCAGAAAGACCATGAAATTTATCTGGCATAGGATGTAAAGATTTAACTAATAGTTCCATTTTATTAGCTCTAACAGTAATTTCACCAGTATTTGTTTTAAATAAAATACCTGATATCCATACAATATCTCCTAAATCTAAATTTTTAAGTTTATTAAACAATACTAAAAAATCTTTTTTATTTATATAAACTTGTAATTTTCCAGATATATCTTGAACATGAAAAAAACCAACCTTTCCTATAATTCTCTTTAAAACAATACGTCCAGCAATAATTACATTTATCTTATTTTTAAATAAAAAATCTTTTTCCTTACATTTATATTTAGATAAAATTACAGAAATCAAATCTTTATAGTTAACATTATTTGGATAATTAAAACCTTGTTTCCTTAGACTAATTAATTTTTCTTTACGAACTCTATATACAAAACTTGTATTATTTAAATAATTCTTATTCATCATCACTATTATGTATAATTTTAATTACTAATATTTTTTCTTAAATTAGATTTAATAAATAAATCTATCCCACCATATAAAACTGATTGAACATCATTCACTATAACTCCAGTACGTAAATCCTTAATTTGTGACTTATCTAAAACATAAGAGCGAATTTGAGATCCCCAACTAATTTTTAATTTATTAGAGTTTAAAACTTCTTTTTCAGCTTGTTTTCTTCTTATTTCAATCTCATAAAGTTTAGCACGTAATTGCTTTATTGCTTGAGCCTTATTCCTATGCTGACTTCTATAAGATTGACACTGAACAACTATCCCAGTAGGCTCATGTGTTATACGAACAGCAGAATTAGTACAATTAACATGTTGACCTCCAGCACCTGAAGAATGATATGTATCGATACGCAAATCAGAAAAATTTATCATTAAATGAATATTTTCATCTATATCTGGATATACAAATACAGAAGAAAATGAAGTATGACGTTTATTACCTGAATCAAATGGAGATTTTCTCACTAATCTGTGAATCCCTGTTTCTGTTTTGAGTAATCCATAAGTGTACTCACCAAAAAATTTTATAGTAGCACTCTTAATTCCAGCAATTTCTCCAAAAGAACATTCAAGTAATTCACTAACAAAACTATGTTTGTCTGCCCAACGTAAATACATACGTAACAACATATTAGACCAATCTTGAGCATCTATCCCACCAGAACCAGCCTGTATATCCATATAAGCATTCTTCTTATCCATTTTATCTGAAAAAATATATTTGAACTCAATATCTGTTATTTTTTGATTTATTTTTTTTATTTCACTTTGTATATCAAAAACTATATCCTGATTATTTTCCTTGCAAGCTAAATTAAATACACTTTCAATGTCATCTACATATTTACTTAACTTATTTATTTTATAAATTTTTTCTTCTAATTCTATCTTTTCTTTTCTAAAGCACCTTATTTTTAACAAATCTTTTATAAAATCATGTGACTCTAATTTGTCTTTTATGTAAACTAAACGTTTACATTTATTATCAAAATTAAATATAGATTTAAGTTCTAAAATATTATTTCTCAAATTAGATATACTTAAAAAAACTTGTTTTTTATTTATCATAAATAATAAATAATAATTAAATATGTACGAATAATCCATATGATGTTATAAACAAACATACATATAAATACACTTTTAAAAAAAAATTAAAAATCTATAAATAAATCAATCAATTTAATTTAAAAATAAATTCAAAATATAATTTAACTATAAATTAAAATTATTAATAATTATAATATAATTCAAATTCAAACGGATGTACTAAATATTTAAATTTATTAATTTCTAATTCTTTTAACTTAATATAATCTTGAATAAACTTTTTAGAAAAAACATTTCCATTTAATAAAAAATTAAAATCATTCTTTAATGATTGTATAGATTCCTCTAAAGAATTACACAAAATAATATTATTTATATAAAACCTATTTTTAGATTCTTGAGAAAGAATATACTGATCTAATATTGTAGAATAATAAATTTTATTCAAAACACCATCTATACCAGCCATAACAATAGCTGAAAATGCTAAATAAGGATTAATCATTGAATCCATAAAACAAATATTTATTTGATAATATCTGTTTTTACTAGTTAAATAAAATTTACAATAAGATTGTTCTTTCTTTTCTAAATAATAACAAGATATAAAAATAGATTTATTAGCATTTGATTTTATTCCTTTATAACTATTCACACTAGGCATAGTAAATGCCTGCAAAGCACGAATATGCTTTATTATACCACTAAGATAATAAAAAAAAATATTATCTTTATTCAGAGAAGAATTAAAATTTTTTTTCAAAAAAAATAAATTAACATTATCTTTTACCAGAAAATGACTGCAATACATAATATTGTCTTTAATTCCAACAACAGGATACGGCATAAAAGTAGATGTTTTTCCATAATTATGAGATACATTATGAACTATATATTTTACAATCTGAAAAAAATCAGATTGATTTAATAAAGAATTATTCTGCATAGTTAAAACACATTGATTACTATTAAATTTATTCGAATAATGCATTTCAATAGGTATACCTATTGAACACAATGTATTAGACATGGTAGAACATATATCTTTTGAGAAATCTATTGATAGCCCAGTTGTATCTTTATTAAACATTTCATCTAAAGAAAAAACATAATTTTCTTCAAAACGACCACTTACTTTCCAATCTAATACTTTAGAATTTACCTGATAAAATACTCCATTCATCTCCGTTTTCCATAAAACATCATCAAACAAAAAAAAATTAGGAGACACCTTGAATATCACCTTATTAGCAAACCCATTTGTATTAATATAACTTTCTGCTCTTTTTGCTAAAGAACGAAAATCACAATACAGATATGTATTATTTTCAAAATCAAATATATCACAATAAATTATAACAGTATTATCTTGACTAAAAGGATCAATCCAAAAATGATTAATATCAGGAATCAATTTATATTCTTTATAATCCGATTTTAAATATTGATTTAACAAAGAACCACTAATTATTTTTCCAGAATTTATAAAATTTTTATTGATAAACTCAGATGCTATTAAAATTCCATTATCTTTACCAAAAAAATCTATAAATTTTAAATTAACAAATTTAATATCTTGTTTTTTTATAAAATTTTCTAAATTTTCTATATTATTATCCATATTAAAATAAATTTCTTAAAAAAAATATTAACATATTTTAAAACAAAAATTTTATTAAAAATAAATTTACAAACTATAAATATCAATAAAATTCTTAAAATTTACAAATAATCAATTACACTATACTAATAATTTTTTATTAAAAAAATAAAATCAAAAAATTTATTTTTATATCTTATAAAGATAACGTAATTCTCTAACACACCATATTATTAATATAATAATATATCCTATACTAATTATAATAACTTCTCAATTAATAAAATTAAAATGTCTAAACAATATCGCCACATTTACCAAAAAAAATTTGGACAAAATTTTTTAAAATCAAAAAAAATAATCAAAAAAATTCTACATTTACTAAATATTAATCCAAAAGACAAAACTATAGAAATAGGCCCTGGCTTAGGTGCAATAACTAAATATCTATTAAAAAAATTAAATCAATTAATAGCAATAGATATAGACAAAACAATTCAAAAACCATTACTTAAACTTCCATATTCCAATAAATTAAAATTAATTATAAAAAACGCATTAGACATAGATTATTCCCAATGGGGGAAGAATTTACACATAGTAGGGAATTTACCTTATAATATATCAATACAGCTATTAATATATCTTATAAAATATAAAAAATTTATTAGCACAATGCATTTTATGATACAAAAAGAGGTTGCTTTAAGATTAATAGCAAGTCCATCTTCCAAGAAATATGGACAATTGACAATCATTATGCAATACAATTATAGAATTCAATACTTATTTACAGTAAAACCAGAAAATTTTTCTCCAAAACCAAAAGTAACCTCATCAATGATAAAATTAATTCCATATTCTCATCCTCTAAGTAAAACCACAGACTATTTATTACTGAATAAAGTAATAAAAAAAGCATTTTCAACACGTCGAAAAACTTTATTAAATAATTTTAAACCAATATTAAAACAACAACATTTTATCAAATTACAAATCAATCCTAAATTAAGACCCGAACAGATTGATATTAATGATTATATTAAAATTACAAATTTTATAAAAAAATACTCTATACAATGTCATTAAACACATACCAAAAAAGTCAATCTATTCTAATATAAAACTAAAATTATACAAAAATATGTAATATTATACATTTCATTATATATGAAACATATATACTATATTGACATATTAAATTTTAATAATAAATTATAAAATAATTGAATAAATCCTATAAAATAGGTTATATTATCATTTTTAAATATCTTTAATTTTCATTAATTTAATAATGTCTGATTACGCAATAGGTGACATACACGGATGTTATGACAGTTTATTAAATCTTTTAGAAATAATTGATTTTTCTGATAAAAGAGACAAACTTTGGTTTGTAGGAGATTTAGTAAATAGAGGACCTAATTCTATAAAAGTATTACGTTTTATAAAAAATTTACCCATAAAACCAAATATATCCCTAGGGAATCATGATTTATATCTACTTAATTGTATATTTAATAAGCACTTTTCAAAACACATCAATAAAAAAACTAAAACAATATTACAAGCTCATGACATATTACATTTAGGACATTGGTTAAAACAACAATCTATTATACATTATAGTAAAAAACTAAATGTAATAATGTGTCATGCCGGAATACCACCTATATGGGATTCCAAATTGGCAAAATTTTATGCAAATCAATTAAAAATATATATAAATACAGGATTATATTTTTCAATAACTAATCAATTATACGAAAAAAAAATCAGTTATCAACAATATAAACACATTCATAATAAATATATAAAACTAAGTAATTACTTCACAAAAATGAGATACTGTAATATAAATGGAAATCTATTACTAGAATATAAAAATATTAACTTAAAACAAAACAATTATTTCCCATGGTTTGAAGTTCCTACGAGAAAAAACATACATGAAGACATCATATTTGGACATTGGTCTAAATTGAATGGTATATGTAAACAACCAAAAATATATCCATTAGATACTGGATGTGTATGGGGGAAAAAATTAACAGCTTTAAGATTACAAGATAAAAAATATTTTCAAGCACCAGGATTAAGACATACATTTTAACAAAAAAAATACCAAAATATTAACATCATTAAATAATATTAAAAATAACCTAAAAAAATTATTAACCAATCATCTTTTATATTTTTTAAAAAACAATTTCTTAAAATTATCAACTTTTTTATAATCTTTAATTATTTTATTAACTCTATCAAACTCTTTTAATACACGATTGACATCTTGAATTTTTGTTCCAGAACCAATTGCTATCCTTTTTTTTCGAGAACCAATAATAATCTTAGGAAAGTTACGTTCTATTAAAGTCATAGAATTAATTATAGCAATATATTTTTTAATCTCTTGTTTACTAAAAGAATGTTTTATTCTCTCTAAATTTAGATTCATACTTGGTAACCTATTTATTAAACTAGAAATATTTTCTACCTTATATAAATTTAATAAATACCTCCTAAAATCTTCTAAACCTAATAATCTACCATCACTGACTCTATCAAATAATTCTACACTTTCCCGATTATTTGTAATATTATTATCCATTTTCTTTTGAATTTCATCAAAAAAACCAAGAATATCACCCATACCTAATATGGTAGAAGCAATTCTATCTGGATAAAAAAACTCAAAATCATAAATACTTTCTCCATTTCCTATAAACTTAATAGGCTTATCAACAACATACTTTATAGAAAAAGCCACACCACATCGAGAATCACTGTCAGTTTTAGTTATAATAAATCCTGTAAACGGAATAAAATTATAAAAACTCTTTACAATATTAATTGAATCTTGACCTACCATACTATCAATCACGAATAAAACTTCTGATGGACAAATATTATCATACAAATCCTTTAACTCTTTCATCATAACAGAATTTATATGTAACCTTCCTGCTGTATCAAAAATCACTATATCCGCATTCAATCTTTCTGCTTCTTTTAATGTTTTTTTTGCAATATCTATTGGTGCATACTGGTCTCTTAATAAATTTAAAGAAAAAAAAGGAACCATGATCTCTTCAGATAAAATCTTTAATTGTTCAATTGCTCCAGGCCTATATACATCTAAACTAGATAACATAACATTTTTACACATTTTTTCCTTCAAATACCAAGCTAACTTAGCAGAAGTTGTTGTTTTTCCTGAACCTTGCAATCCAATCAAAAAAAATATTACAATAGATTTGTAATGAAAATTACAACTCTTTAAAATTAATTCATTACATACCTTACCCCCCAACACAGAAACTAACTCGTCGTAAATAACTTTCATAATAAATTTAAATGATTTTACATCAGAGAATACTCTTTCCCCTAATATTTTTTGTTCTACTTTTTTTATAAAATCATCAACAACAATAATCGATACACCTGATTCAATAAAAGAAATACGAACTTTATTTAACATCCAACAAACGTTATCCCTACCAATATTTTTTTTTCTTTTAAACTTATCAAATATAAATGATAATTTATTCGTTAAATGCTTAAACATAATGAAATTCAAATTTATTCATAAAATTACTAATTCACTCACATAATATTAATATAAATTTAATAAAAACTATATACAAAAAAATAAACTAATCAACTTAATATGATTTATTCAAAAAACTATACATTCCTTAATAACCATATCTAATACAAAACTATAAAATTTTATATGAAATCCTTTTAAAGGACTAAACTATATTTCTATAAAATTTTAATTTTTTTTAAAAACCTCTATATACAAATATTATTAGAAATCATTATTCGTTATAATGAAATAACAAACTATGATAGAATATCATTAAAAACTAAATAATTTTAAAAATTAAAAAATATTTAATAAAATTAAAATATTTATCATTATAATAATAATCTAAAAAAAACAATATTTTTATATTTACAATAAAAAACAACAAAGTATGTCTATTTATTATTTTTAATAATATATTTTTTATAATATATAATAAGATACTATATCTACCACCTTATTAAAATAAATAAAAAATCTTAAACTTAAAATTTAAAATTGCATAAATATAAATACATTTTTTACTATCGTTATACTCTACAAAAAAACAAATATCTAACCAATATTAACTAAAAAATAAAAATATTCATATTCCCTTAAAAATATATTTTTACACATATAACTAATAATTACTAAAATCTTACTATTAATATGAAAAAAAAAATAAATCACAAAACTATTAAAAATTATTCTCTAAAAATAGGAAAATTTTTTATAAAAAAAAATATAGGATATGTTATACCTTATAATAAAACTTTAAAAAATATAATCTTCATTCATAAAAAATTTTATCTAGGAGCTATATCTGGACAAATAGTATTAGTAAGCACTACATATTCAGCAAAAGAATATAAAACAAACGGAAAAATTATAAAAATTTTAGGAAATAGCATAACAACAGAAATAGAAACAAAAGCAATAATATTGTCTAATAAAATTCCTTATAAATGGCCAAAAAAAATATTAACTGAGACGAAAAAAATCCCACAATACATAAAAAAATCTGAATTCAAAAAAAGAAAAGATCTAAGAAAAATACCATTTATTACAATAGATAATGAAAATGCACAAGACCTAGATGATGCAATATATTGTAAACAAACACCTAAAAAAAATTATCAACTTTATGTAGCTATTGCTGATGTTAGCCATTATATTCCAATTAATTCACTAATTGATAAAGAAGCAGCAAAAAGAGGAAACTCTATATATTTCCCTAATAAAGTTATACCAATGCTTCCAGAGAAACTGTCCAACAATATATGTTCATTATTACCAAACAAAGATAGATTATGTATAATCATTGAAATTAATATCCATAAAAATGGAAAAATTAATAATACATATTTTTATAAAGGAATTTTTCGTTCATATGCTCAACTCACTTATAATCAAGTAAATAAATGGATAAATGCAAAAAATATTGACAACAAACATAAAAAAAATTGGACTATTATCAAAAAACTGTATCAATTAAAACAAATTTTACTTAAAAATCGAAAATTACGTGGAGCACTAAAATTAAACAATACAGACATTTCACTAAAATTAAACACAGAAAAAAAAATCAAAAAAATAATATCTGTAAAAAAAAATGATGCACATGATATTATTGAAGAATGTATGCTAATGGTTAATACAGAAATTGCAAAATTATTAATAAAATATAAAATTCCATCCATATACAGAATCCATGAGAATCCAGACAAAAAGAAAATAAAAAAATTATTTCTATTTCTAAATAGAATAGGATTTGAAACTAAAAATAATAAATTAATCGAATCAAAAGATATACAAAAAATAATAAATGAAATTCATAAAAAACCTAAATACTATTTCCTTGAATCAACAATAATAAAATCAATGAAACGAGCAAAATATAGCGAAAAAAATATAGGACATTTCGGACTAGCTTACAAAGAATATACACATTTTACCTCTCCAATACGTAGATATTCAGATTTACTAATTCACAGAGCTATATCACACATTATCGAATATAAATCATCTAAAAATTTTTACTATTCTCAAACAGATATTAAGAAATTAAGCAAACATTGCAGTTTCACAGAAAAACGTTCAGATAAAGTCACAAAAAATCTAATTTTATGGTTAAAATGCAATTTTTTACAAAAAAAAATAGGAAAACAAATACAAGGAACAATAATATCAATTACTCATTTTAATATAATCGTAGATTTAAAAAAATGGCACTTAAAAGGAATAATTTATATAAAAACATTAAAAGATGATCATTATATCTTTAATAATATCAAATATAATTTGATTGGAAAAAAAAATAAAAATATATATAATTTAGGAGATACCATAAATGTATCTATAACAAACATTAATATAAATAAAAAAAAAGTTATTCTCCAACTTATTAATAAACTTTGATTATGCATAATTATTATGTATACGGATTTCATCCAGTACATTTACTATTATTAAATAATAAAAAAAACATTGACAACAACATAAAAAAAATAATCATTAACAAAACAAGAAATGACATACGTTTTCAAAAAATTATTCAATTAGCTAATAAAAATAATATTCTTATTGAAAGAATTTCAATAAATAAAATTAGAAAAATGTATCCTAATATCCTTCATCAAGGAATTATCGCAATCACTAACAATAATAAATATTTTCATAATGAAAAAAAACTAGAAAAATTAATTAAAAATAAAAAAAATTCTAACTTAATAGTAATATTAGATGGAATAACAGATCCACAAAATTTAGGCTCATGCATAAGAACAGCAAGTTTATCTAAAGTAGATTTTATACTAATACAAAAAAAAAATAACACAACAAGATTTACCCATATTATTAATAAAACTTCTTGTGGATCATTACACTATATACCAATTATTACAACAACTAATTTAATCAGATCTATAAAAACCTTAAAAAAAAATAAAATATGGATCTTCGGTTCTACACCAGAAGCAAATAAAAATTTATACACAATCGACTTTAAATCAACAAATATTGCTTTAATATTTGGATCCGAAAACAAAGGGATACGTTGTTCTGTTAAACAACAATGTGACTTTTTATTTTCAATTCCAACATTCAATAACGAACTAAAATGTCTAAATATTTCTGTATCAGTAGGAATTTGTCTATACGAAATTATAAGACAAAAATTATATAACAAATAACAATAACTATAACTAAAAATATTTTAAATATATGAACGCCTACAGTATTAAAAAAATATAAAATCCAAAAAAATTATTTATTCCTAAAGCATTATAAAAAAACTACCATATAAAAACTAACAAACTCTACTGTTAATAAATTCCCAATTAACTAAATTCCAAAACGAATTAATATAATCTATTCTAGAATTTCTATAATCTATATAGTAAGAATGTTCCCATAAATCAAGTGTTAATAATGGAATTTTATCTTGGATTAATGGATTATATGCATTAATAGTAGTCTCAATTTTTACTGAATTATCTTTATTATTGTCTAATACTAACCAAACCCATCCAGATCCAAAAAAAGATAAAGAACTATTAGTAAAACTATCCTTAAATTTATCAAATGACCCAAAATTATTGACAATAATGTCATAAATCTTTCCAACTGGATTACCACCAGAAACAGGACTCAAACACCTCCAATAAAATGTATGATTCCATACTTGTGCAGAATTATTAAACAATTCTCCAGATGAACATCGTACAATATCTTCTATAGTAAAAGATTCATATTTAGTACCAGCAATTAACCTATTAAGATTATTCAAATAAGTACGATGATGTTTCTCATAATGAAAATATATAGTCTCTTTTGATAAAAAAGGAACAAGCGCATCCATTTCATAAGGGAGTGGAGATAAACTAAATGCCATATTAACTGTCCTATAAATAAATTTAAATATTTTTATTATATATAAAATTGACAATAAATTTCAAGTACTAAACAACAAATTTTCAAAAAAAATCAATTATCAATAAAAAAATTAATTTTCAATCATTATAAAATTTGCAATCTTAACACTAATAAATTATCATAAAATATAAAATTAAAATTATAAATGAGGTTTTACTTTGAACAAAGAAATTAAAAACGAACATGATCAACTAGTAATTGATCTTATCAAAAAACAAATCAACGAAAACCCAATCATTCTATATATGAAAGGAAATCCTGATAATCCTAAATGTGGATTTTCTGAAAAAGCTGTAAGATATATCATTGCTTGTAACATAGAAAATTTCAAATACGTAGACGTATTAGAAAATAATGACATACGTAAGGAACTGCCAAAATACTCTAATTGGCCAACATTTCCTCAACTATATGTAAACGGAAAGTTAATAGGAGGATCAGATATTATAGAAAATCTTTTTAATCAAGGAAAACTAAAAACAATACTACAAAACAATTAATACAATTAAAAAAACCATAAAATACAGGAAAACACAATGAGTACAATATTAGTTAGTAAAAAAGCACCTAATTTTACAGCACCAGCTGTACTTGAAAACAATTCTATAATTAATGAATTTAATTTATATGAAAGAACTAAAGACAAATATACAGTTCTATTTTTTTACCCACTTAATTTTACATTTGTATGTCCAACAGAATTAATATCTATAAATCATAGAATAAATGAATTCAAAAACTTAAATACAGAAATTATATCTATATCTGTAGATTCCCAATTTTCACATTACACATATAAAAATACCCCAATAAAAAATGGAGGAATTGGACCTGTTAAATTTGTAATGGTCTCAGATGTAAAACATACTATATGTAAATCCTATGAAATAGAACACCCAAATGAAGGAATATCTTTAAGAGGAACATTTATAATAGATAAAAACCGAATAATACGACACCAAAGTATAAATGATCTACCAATTGGAAGAAACATAGATGAAATACTAAGAATACTAAACGCAATACAAACATTTGAAACTAATGGAAATGTTTGCCCAGCCGGATGGGAAAATGGTAAAAAAACAATACATCCTTCCTCAGAAGGCATTATCAAATTTTTACAATTAAATTCAGAAACACTTTAAAACTTTAAAAATTTATCTATAAAATATAAATATTACATAAAGTTCTGAAATATTTATTTCATTCAAAATAATTAAAAACTAATTTATGTAATATAAAATAAAACCTTTAAAGTTACTACTATTTTATATAAAAAATAGAACTTTTAAATAAAAATAGTATTGACTTTTTTAAAAAAAAACATAATATAAGATTATATATCAATGGTATTATATGCATAATATAATCATTAATCATAATAATAAATAATCTAAAAAACAAAATTTTTGGAGATCAGAATGTTAAATCTAAAAAAAACAGCAATAGCCGTACTTACTTTAAGTAGCAGCGCAGTATTCGCTGGAACTATGGGGTCCTTTTGTACTCCTTTATCGGTTTCTGTTCCATGCAAAAAAAATACATGGGATTTTAGTGCTTATACTTTATATTTAAGCTCTGAAACAAACGAAAACAATCATGATAATGAACAATCAAACATAAGCGATAGTTACATTACATGGCCATACCTTATAAATTTAGAACATAATCTAGGTTTCAAATTAGTAAGCTCTTATTACTTAAATTCCGGAAATGATATAACATTCAACTGGAATCATTGGCAAGGAAATGAAGAAAATAATATACATCAAGGAGATTTAATAGATTTAATACCACACAAAACATCTATGATCACCGACATTTCCGGGGAAAATATAAAACCAAAATGGAATTCAATGGATCTAGAATTCGGACAAACTATAAATCTAAATAACCTTACTAATATAAGAATTCATACTGGAATTCAATATTCCAATATAGAAAGAGATCAAAAACTAACTTTATCTAGTCAAGACTTTGCAAACAACAATCTACTATATAAAGAAAGTACTCAATATACAGGAATGGGACCAAATATAGGAACCGATATAACATATAATTTTGGAAACGGATTTTCAATATACGGTAAGGGATCAACAGCTATATTATCTGGAGATCATAAATCTATATCAACTCATTTCAATGAGAAAGGAGAAGTAACTTACGATACCAAATCAAAAACATCTATAATTCCTGGAATAGAAACTCAACTAGGAGCAAAATACACATACATGACAAATAAAGGAGATGTAACGTTAAATACAGGATGGACTTGGATTAGTTACTCAAATGTGATAGATACAATAAGTAACAATTCATTATCAAGAAACTCAAACTTTTCTGTATATGGTCCATTCTTTGGAATAAAGTGGACAAGCAACATGTAATTTCTAATTTTTATTAATAGTAATTACAAATATATACTATGTGTATATATACAAAAAAAACAAAAAACTAAAGAGCCCATATTTCTAAAATGGGCTTTTTTAGTTTAAAAAAAGCCATTTTTCTTCTGTTTTTTTAAAATATGCCAATAAAATCAGATAATTGGATTAAATATATGTCTACAACTCATAATATGATTAATCCATTTGAAAAAACAAATATTAGAAAAAAAGGGAACAAAAAAATAATTTCGTATGGATTATCTAGCTATGGATATGATGCCAGATGTTCTAATGAATTTAAAATTTTCACTAATATAAATTCCGTTATTGTAGATCCAAAGAACTTTAACAAAAATAGTTTTCTAAATTCATCAAAAAATACTTGTACAATACCACCTAATTCATTTGTATTAACAAGAACAATAGAATACTTTAAAATACCAAGAAATATTTTGGCAATTTGTATAGGAAAATCTACATATGCAAGATGCGGAATTATAACTAATATAACACCAATAGAACCAGAATGGGAAGGACATATAACAATAGAATTATCTAATTCCACAAATTTACCAGTAAAAATATATGCAAAAGAAGGAATCATACAAATAATTTTTTTAGAATCCGACTCAAACTGCTCAATATCTTATCAAGACAAAAAAGGAAAATATCAAAAACAAATAGGAATAAAACTACCATGTTTGTAAAAAAACATCTATAATAACAAATTATATCTATATCTGTTACACATAACAACATATTAACAATTTAATTTTATATATAACAATCAACAAATATATATTTATTATAAAAATGAACTCAATAAAAAAAAAATAGCAAAATCAACTTTAAAATATATTAAAAACTCATCTATTATAGGAATTGGAACAGGAACAACCGTAAATTATTTTATAAAGTATATATCTACAATAAAATATTTAAATAAAAAAACACTATATATACCAAGTTCTAAAATAACAGAACAATACCTTAAATTTTTCAATTTACCCATTACAAATATAAATTCCATTTCAGATTTACCTATCTATATCGATAGCGCAGATGAAATCACAACAAAATACAATATGATCAAAGGTGGAGGAGGAGCATTAACTAGAGAAAAAATTATTGCTTCCTTTGCAAAAAAATTTATCTGCATTGTTGAAGAAAGAAAAATTGTCAAAAAATTAGGTAAATTTCCAGTAGCAGTAGAAGTTATACCAATGGCAAAAAATCATGTAATAAACGAACTAACTAAACTAGGTGGAATTCCTAAACAAAGAATAAATTTCATAACTGACAACGGAAACATAATATTAGATGTTCATAATTTAAACATAAAAAATCCAAAATCTTTAGAAAAAAAAATAAACAATATACCAGGAGTAATAGAAAACGGAATATTTGCAAAAAGAACTGCAAATAAAATTATAATTGGCACAAAAAATAATCGTATTATTAAACTATAACTTTGTATATTTCAATTATATAATATTCATATAAGATATTTATCTTACTATATAAACCATAACACTTACCAATAAAATCAATAATAGAGACAAAATACCCATCACAAAAAAACTCTTACGAAAATCTTCCCTACTAAATTGTTCTAAATTATATCTAATAACATTAAAAATCAAATAAATAACAAACGAGATAATAAAAAAACCAAAAATCCAATAAAAAAACAACATTACAATCTCCTATATAAATCTGTAAAAAACAAATTTTCTTTACGAAAACATCTTTATTTATAAAATAAAAACCGTTCTAATAAAATATTTATATTTATAAAAAATATGAACAAAAAATAAAATTAACAAAACTATTATAATTCCTAACCAAAAATACTTTTTTCCCCATAAAATTACAAATTAATAAAAACATATAAAACAAGAGATACAAAATATAATTAAATCTTCATTCTTGACGTTTCATCGCATCAAAAAAATCAGAATTAGTTTTATGATGTTTCATCTTTTCTAATAAAAACTCTATAGAATCAGTTTCATCCATAGATTGTAAAATTTTCCTCAATATCCATATTCTATGTAAATATTCAGAACTCAATAATAGATCCTCACGACGAGTACCAGATCTATTTATATTTATAGCAGGAAAAACTCTGCGCTCCGCTATATTTCTACTTAAATGAATCTCCATATTTCCTGTTCCTTTAAATTCTTCATAAATTATCTCATCCATCCTAGAACCAGTATCAATTAAAGCAGTAGCAATTATAGTCAAACTACCACCTTCTTCAATATTTCTAGCCGCACCATATAACCTCTTAGGTCGCTGTAATGCATTTGCATCAACACCACCAGTTAAAACCTTACCAGATGATGGAATAACAGCATTATAAGCCCTAGCTAATCTAGTAATAGAATCAAGAAGAACTACAACATCTTTCTTATGCTCTACCAAACGTTTAGCCTTCTCAATAACCATTTCAGCTACCTGAATATGACGATTAGCAGGCTCATCAAAAGTACTGGCAACAACTTCACCTTTAACAGAACGTTGCATTTCAGTAACTTCTTCAGGACGCTCATCAATTAATAAAACTATTAAATAACAATCTACATAATTTTTTTCAATAGAGTGCGCAATATTCTGCAACATAATAGTTTTCCCTGCCTTGGGAGGTGAAACAATCAATCCTCTCTGACCTCTACCAAAAGGAGCACAAAGATCAATAACTCTAGCTGTTAAATCTTCAGTACTACCATTTCCTTGTTCCATAATCAAACGCCTTGTAGCAAATAAAGGCGTTAAATTTTCAAATAAAATCTTTCTTTTAGCATCTTCTGGAGAATCAAAATTAATTTGATCAACTTTTAATAAAGCAAAATAACGTTCATTATCTTTAGGCGGTCGAATCTTTCCTATGATAGTATCACCAGTACGAAGACCAAATCTTCTTATTTGACTAGGAGAAACATAAATATCATCTGGACCAGCTTGATAAAAACCCTCTTCAGATCTTAAAAACCCAAAACTATCTGGCAAAATTTCTAATACTCCGCCTCCAAATATATCTTCTCCCTTACAAGAATGAGCTTTTAAAATTGCAAAAATAATATCTTGTTTACGCATGCGCGATGTATTTTCTGTACCCATTTTTTGAGCAATACTCACAAGATCAGCAATTGGTAATTGCTTTAATTCACTAAGATTCATGATCTCCACACTATATATTAATTGCTTTCTATTAACTTTATAAAATGAATTCTGAGAATTATAAATTAATTGATAACACTACTTGAATTTACCCCATATAAAATTATTTTCTTAGAATAAAAATAATACATCAAACAACCCTCTTTCTTAAGATATAAGAAACATAAAATTTATAAAAATCATATTAAAATGTAATTTTATTACATATAGAACATAAAATCTACTGATTTATAATAAAATAATAAATAATTATCGTTCTTATCTACACATTAAATTCAATCTCTATAAAAAATATTTAAAATCATAATAATATTCTATTATTTTTTTGATAATTATTTAAAATAAAGATTATTATAAATAAAATAAACTTTCTACACAATATAAACTTGACAATGCTTAAAAATACTTTGAAAATTATGTTTCAAATATTTTTTTCAAAAAAAAATATAACTTTACTAATAAAAATATTTGCAAATAATAAAATCTTTTTTATAAAAAACTATCTCATCCAAAAATTTATCAAAAAATACAATATAAATACAAACGAAATCAAAGAGACAAATATAAAAAAATACAAATGTTTTAATGATTTCTTTATAAGACATTTAAAAAAAAACTGTAGAATTATAGAAAAAGCTACAATTATATCTCCAGTAGATGGAATCATCAATGAAATAGGAGAATTAAAAGACAAAAAAATTTTAAAAATTAAAAATCAATCTTACTTAATAAACGAATTATTTTTTCATAAAAAAAAATTAAATAATAATTTAAATAAATGTAATTTTATAATATTTTATTTATCACCAAAAAATTATCATAGAGTTCATATGCCAATAAACGGCATATTAAAAAAAATAATATTTATACCAGGAAAACTATTTTCTGTAAATCCAAAACTAGTACATGTCATACCATTCATATATGCTAGAAATAAACGATTGATAATGAAATTTAAAACACAAATAGGAAATATATATATCATATTTATAGGAGCAACATTAGTAGGAACAATTGGAACAAACTGGACCGGAGAACAAAATTACTCATATAAAAAAGAATTTCTTTTTTTTTCAAATCAAAACGAAATAAACAATAATTCTAATAAGTCAAAATTCAAAATTAAAAAAGGGAAAGAAATAGGATATTTCAAATTAGGATCTACAATAATTCTTATATTTCCAAAAAATAAAAACATTAAATGGAGCTCTACAATATATACAGGAAAAAATATTTTCTATGGTCAATCAATTGCTAATTTAATAAATAATAACACCAACAACTAAAAAATTTTCTTACTATAAAATAAAATATATTGAACATATGCCGAGAGGAGGACTTGAACCTCCAAATAGAAAATACTCTATATTAGTTCCTGAAACTAACGTGTATACCAATTTCACCATCTCGGCATATAAAAAAATAAAATTTTTTATATATTAATAAAATAATCATAAAACTTTAATTTCTTTTTGATTAAAAATCATCAATAATTGATATCCTATAAAAATCCATTTTTCATCAAAAAAAATATCCTTTTTATTCTTAAAAATATTAAAGAACAATTAACTATTATTTAAAAATAAAATAACATATAATTTTAAAAATCATTAAATTACTTTACTATATTTAAAATCTTTCAAAATAAAACCTTCTAAATATTCTACTTATCTATAATCATATCAAAAAAATTCATTTTAAAAAAAATATTATTACAAAACCAAAATATAGTATTTCATTGCTAATATGAATGATTTATAATATTAAAAATTAATTAAAATTAGATTATTATCATTTATAATGAAAATCAATGATTTTAAATTAAAAAAAAATAACTACAAAATAAGTATGGTTACTTGTTACGACTATTTATCAGCATGCATAGTTTCTGAATCTAATATCGATGGAGTATTAGTAGGAGACTCAGTATCTATGGTAATATATGGATATCCAAATACCACAATGACAACCATAGATATGATCACATCTCATACAAAAGCTGTATATAAAGGAATAAAAAATAAATTTATAATTAGTGATTTACCATTTTTAAGTTACTGCTACTCATTATCAGACACAATAAAAAATGTAAAAAAAATTATTCAATCTGGAGCACAAGCAATAAAAATCGAAGGAGGAAATAATCATATATATAAAACAATCAATTTTCTAGTAGAAACAGGAATTCCAATTATGGGTCATATAGGATTAACTCCACAATCTATCTATAAATTAGGAGGATATAAAATACAAGGAATAACCAAAGAAGAACAAAACAAAATCTTAAATCAAGCAAAAAACTTAGAATCATCAGGATGTTTTTCTATAATAATAGAATGTGTACCAGAATCATTAGCAAAAAACATTACAAAATCCATAAAAATACCTACAATCGGTATTGGAGCTGGACCCAACACAGATGGACAAATACTGGTATGGCACGATTTACTAGGAATACAAACAAAATTTAAACCAAAATTCTTAAAACAATATACAAAAATAAAAAATACGATCTTAAATTCTATAAACAAATATAACAAAGAAATAAAAGAAGAAAAATTTCCTACCATAGAGTATACATATTAACAAAATAAATCTATATTTAATATTAATTAAGTTATAAATTAAAAATTTTTCAATATTATATAATTATGCTTGCTATACAAATTAAAAATCTATACAAAACATATAGTAATGGATTCAATGCACTACAAAACATTAATTTAAATATCAATCCTGGAGATTTCTTTGCTCTATTAGGAAGTAATGGAGCAGGAAAATCTACGACAATTGGAATAATTACAACATTACTAAAAAAAACATCAGGAAATATTTATATTTATAATAACAATTTAGATAAACATCCTAAACTAGCAAAATCTTATATGGGATTAGTTCCACAAGAATTCAATCTTAACATATTTGAAAATAGTGAACAAATTCTAATTAATCAGGCAGGATATTATGGAATGACAGAAAAAGAGACAAAACCAAGAATGGAATGGTTATTAAAAACAATTGGCTTATGGAAAAATAGAAAATTAACTATAAGATACCTATCTGGAGGGATGAAAAGACAATTAATGATTGCCAGAGCATTAATACATGAACCAAAAATTTTAATTCTTGATGAGCCAACAGCTGGAATAGATATAGAAAATAGACATAATATGTGGAGTTTCTTAACAAAAACCAACCAGGAAGGAACTACAATTTTATTAACAACTCATTATTTAGAAGAAGCAGAGCAACTATGTAAAAATATTGCAATAATTCATAAAGGCATTATTGTATATAATACTTCTATAAAAACCTTACTTAAAACCTTAAAAAAACAAATTTTTATTTTTAATACAAAACAACCATTTCAATCTCCACCTAAACTAAAATCTATATATACAAAAAAAATTGACAATTACACTTTTGAAATTCATATAGAAAATAACTATTCACTAAATGAAATATTTAATTCATTATCAAAAAACGGATTTATAATCCATAGTATGCGTAACAAAACTAACAGATTAGAAACACTATTTTTAGACTTAATCAATAATCAATCATGATTACCATTAAAAAACAATACATTGCTTTATATACACTTATTAAACATGAATATATGCGTATTATACGCATAGCAAACCAAGTATTCATTCCTCCTATAATAAATAGTACACTTTATATTTTAATATTTGGAACCATAATAGGGAAACAAATAGGATTAATAAATCACAATATGAACTATTCTAGTTTTATTACTCCAGGATTAATTATTATGTCTGTCATAATAAATTCTTATAACAACGTTTCATCATCATTATTTAATGCACGATTCCAAAAAAATATAGAAGAAATTTTAATAAGTCCCATGAGTGATAATTTACTACTCATTGGATATACATTTGGTGGTATATTAAGAGGAATGATAGTATCTGTACTGGTATACACAGTATCTTGCTTTTTCTATTTTATACCAATAAAACATCTAGCACTTACCATACTAATAATTATATTAGTATCTAGTATTTTTTCCTTAACCGGATTTACAAATGCACTCTTAGCAAAAAATTTTGATGATATTACAATAATCCCAAATTTCTTTCTTACACCATTAACTTATTTGGGAGGAATTTTTTATACAAGTAATATGCTATCCAACACATGGAAAACTATTTTGTACATAAATCCAATATTTTACATGATAAAGATATTACGTTACGCTATAACTAATAATGAAGAAAAAAATATAAACATTTCAATATTTATAATCTGTATAATAATAATTGTATTCTTTACGATTAATAAAATACTTCTAAAAAAAGGCATTGGTTTAAGAAATTAAACTTTTATTTATATAAAACTTTCAAAAATAATAAAAAATGTAATACTACACAATCTACAAAACTAATTTATTAAAAATAATAAACTAATAATCTTAAACAAATACTTAAAAAAAATAAGAATGTACCTTACCATAATTTTTTTTATAATTAATACAATTTATATTATAATAAAATTTTATATATAAAATAATTTTAATAACAATGAAAAAAAACTATCAGTTAAAATTTACAGATACACATGAATGGATTGAAATAAATAATCTAAAAACAATATGCAAAATTGGAATCACTAATTATGCTCAAGAAACACTTGGAGATTTAATTTTTATTAATTTTTCTATAAAAAAATATCAAACAATAAAAGCAAAGGATATAATAGCTATCATTGAATCTATAAAAGCAGCATCAGATATTTATAGCCCAATTACAGGAACAGTAATTGAAATAAATAAAAACGTAGAACGTGATCCATCAATAATCAATAATGACCCTTATAATAAGGGATGGTTAATAAAAATACAACCTACAAATATCAATGAAACAAAAAATCTGTTAGATGAAAATCTATACAAAAAAACTATTAAATAATCAACAAATAATTAAAAATTATGCCATATATACCACATACAAAATCAGACGTAAATTCTATGTTATCCACAATTGGAATTAAAAAAATCAAAGAATTATTTAGAGAAATACCACCATTTCTATTTTCAAATAATTTTAAAAATATTCCGAAAAAGATCAACGAAATAAGTATGCTAAAAATAGCAAGTAAATTAGCAAAAAAAAATAAAAAAGGAATTTGTTTTATTGGAGCAGGAAGTTATGAACACTTTATTCCATCCATTGTATGGGATATAGCATCTAGAAGTGAATTTTTAACTTCCTACACACCATATCAACCAGAAGCCAGTCAAGGAACATTACAAATACTTTACGAATATCAAAGTATGATATCAGAATTAACTAAAATGGAAATATCCAATTCATCTATGTATGATGGATCAACTGCATTAGCAGAAGCAATATTCATGGCAATACGAATTAAAAATTCTAATAACATAAACGAAATTACCAAAGAAAAAAAAATAATATTAATTCCTAACTCTTTACATCCATTGTATAAATACACTTTAAAAACTATTCTAAATAATCATCAAAAAATAAAAATTATCTACATACCATTTAATCAACAAACAGGAATAACAAATTTATCTGAATTAAATAAATATAAAAGTAAAAATATTACTGCAATAGTAATTACACAACCTAATTTCTTTGGTTGCCTTGAACCAGTAGATGAATTAACATACTGGGCAAATCAAAATAATATAATTAGCATAGCTTGTGTAAATCCATTATCTTTAGCAATACTTACTCCACCAGGTACATGGGGTAAAAATGGAGTTACAATAACATGTGGAGAAGGACAACCACTTGGTTGTCCCATGTTCTATGGAGGTCCATACTTTGGATTCTTTGGAACCAAAATGAAATATGTCAGACAAATGCCTGGAAAAATTGTAGGAAAAACCACTGATAAAAATGGGAAAATAGGATTTACTCTGGTTCTACAAACCAGAGAACAACATATAAGAAGAGAAAAAGCAACATCTAATATATGTACAAATCAAAATCTATTAGCTATAGCTGCAACAATTTATTTAAGTGTTTTAGGATCAAAAGGGTTAAATAATATAGCTATCGAATGTCATGAAAAAACAAAAAATTTAATACAAAAACTTATAAAAATAAAAGGTATAACACTACTTTTTAAAACACCATTTTTTCATGAGGCATTAATTAAAGTAAAACATAAATATTATGCAGTAGAAAAAATACTATCAGATCTAGAAAAATATGGAATATTTGGAGGATACAAAGTAGAACAACATTATCCAGAACTAAAGAATTGTATATTAACTTGCGCAACAGAAATGAGAACTAAAACAGAAATTGAATATTTCTATAAAACTCTTAAAAAAATAATGGCCTCTCACAATTAAATAGCAATTTAATCTAAAAATCATCATATTTAACTTTACACAAAAATTAGTACAAAAATATGTAAAACTTTTTATATTACAAATATTATTTTTATCTATTTAAATCAATAAAATTCAAAATATCTAATTTACTAGCACTTCCAATTTTTCTGTCAACCAAAATACCATCTTTAAACAAAATCAAGGTAGGAATACTCATCACATTATACCTCTTAGGTATGTCTAAATTAGAATCAACATTAATTTTCCCAAAAAGGATAATACCCTTATACTCTATAGATAACTCCTCTAATATAGGAAATAATACCATACAAGGATTACACCAATCTGCCCAAAAATCTACTAAAAAAAAACCACTTGAATTCATTAATTCATTATCAAAATTTTTATCATCTAATATCTTTATATACATAAACAATATCCCTTACAATATATTTGTATTAACAAATACACATTTTAATTTTGTATTATACTAAATCGTAAAAAAAAAGAAAGAAAAAATCTTATTCTTTTGTAAGAAAACCTATATATTACTTATCTATTAAATAATTATCAATTAAACGTACTTTTCCTATCTTAACTGCTATAAAACGTCTAGAATCATATTCTTCTAAATATTCTATATGTATTCCATTTTCATTAAGTTTTTTTTTAATATTTACTAAATTTTTTTCATTTAAAAATATGTAAGAAAATAAATTAGCTTTATGTCGTTCCTCTTCAGTTAAAAAACTATTACGAGAACTGCAAGCTAATCCACTTTTTTCTCTAATCGTAGGACAAACTATAACATCAACATTAATAAAAAACGCATTAATCATATTTAATACTAAATTGTATTGTTGATAATCTTTCTCACCAAAATAAATTTTATTTGGCTTTATTATATTTAATAATTTCATAATTATAGTAAGCATACCTGTTACATAATTAGACCTTATTAAACCTTCCATTCTATTTGAAAAAAAATTTTCTTGTATTTTGTAATGATCTCTACTTGAATAAATATCATTATTTTTAGGAAGCAAACAAAAATCAACTTTTAAATCAATCAAACTACTCAAATCATTTTTTAATGTACGAGGATAATTTATATATTCTTTATCAGATTCAAATTGAATAGGATTTACAAATATACTAACAATAGTCAAATCATTTTCTTCCTGACTTTTTTTAAATAAAGAAAAGTGTCCATCATGTAAATTCCCCATTGTAGGAATAAAACCTAAAGACTTATAACAAGACAAAGAATCACGAAATTCTATCCATTTTAAAATTTTAGAAAAAACTTTCATTTCAATTACAAAATATTCATAAAAAGTAAACTAATTATAAAATATATAACATATTTTTTCTACAAAAACTATTTAACAATATAATAAATTTTATTTTACCTATATGATAAAATTACTAAAATAGTAATCAAAACTTTATCCTATATAAAATTTGCATATGATTATTGATAAACTAAAAAAAAATCAACTAAACAAACATTTTTTTATGTTTAAAGGAAATTCAGGTTACTTAGAAGGAATAATACAAATCCCCTGCAGAATAAATAAAAAAAAATATATTGTAATAATAGGACATCCTCACCCATTAAAAGGAGGAAATATGTATAATAAAATCGTTACAACCATAGCAAATTCCTTTAATACTTTAGGAATACCCAGTGCAACATTTAATTTTAGAGGAGTAGGAAAATCAGAAGGAAAATATGATAAAGGATACGGAGAAACACAAGACATGCTAAGTCTTGTAAACTTATTAAAAAATAAAAATAAAAAATTTAAATTTTTATTTTCAGGATTTTCTTTTGGATCTTATGTAGCCTATAAAACAGCTTTGCATTTTAAAAACACATTACTAATAACTATAGCTCCTCCTATTAATCATTACCATTTTGATTATAATAAAAACATTAAAAAAATATCTTGGATAATTTTTCAAGGTAATCAAGATCATATAATACCAATATCAACAACAAAAAAATTTTCTCAACAATTTTCCCCTCCTATACCAATAATTTCATTTAAAAAAACAGGACATTTTTTTCATAAAAAATTAATTGAATTAAAAAAAGAATTAATAAAACACATTTATACAAAACTTTTTTATAAAAAAAATAAAACTCCTATATAAAAAATGCACGTAAAAATAATAACATTTATCAAAATCCATCTTTATGATTAATTATCAACTCAATATGCACATAACATATACTAAATAAATATCTTAATTAAAATCTATTTTTCCTTAATACCAGGATTTTCTAAACTCAGAATACCTGTATTAAAATCATAAGCAAAAATTTCAGCATATCTAGCCCAATCTATCATTGTATGTAAAACTCTCTTAGATTCTTTTTCATCTAAATAATACTCAAGTTTATTTAAAAAATATTCCTCTGAAACTTGATGATCATATTTTTGATCCAGTACATAACGTATATAACGAGCTAAAAATACTTTTTCCAATAAACAACAAGAAAATATTCGTTTACGACCTTGCAAATCAGCATTTGAAAATTGTACACCTAAAATGCTTAGTTTAATTTTTCCATCAGATACATCAGCAAATCCTAATATAGTCAAACTTTCTAAAATGGGAAATAAATCATCAATATCCATCATTAACTCATCTGCCAAATCTAATAATTCAATATTTCCTTTAAAAAATTTCATAGTTTCAATTAAACCAGATAATTCCGCTGGATCAACATCTGGCAAACGATACCATAAATTAATCTGCTTCTTATTTTTAGTACATTTAGACTGATACCTTGGTTCAGTTGTCATTAATCTATAAACATGATCCACAAAATCTCTAAATTCAGATTTATTAGGATTTCTAGGTTTCAATAAATTAACTTCAACCTCCGCAGAAATATATCCAGGATCACTACCAAAAATTATAATACGATCAGAAAGCATAACCGCTTCTTCAATATTATGAGTAACCAATAATATTGCATTTATATTAGTTTTCTTTTGCTCCAGTAATCTTAATAAATCTGATTTTAAATTTTCAGCTGTTAAAACATCCAAAGCAGAAAAAGGCTCATCCATAAGTAAAACATCAGGATCAACAACCAATGCCCTAGCCAATCCAACTCTCTGACACATACCTCCAGACAATTCCTTTGGGAATGCTGACTCAAACCCATCTAAACCAATAATATCAATAGTTTCAATGGAACGAATACGTCTTTCCTTTTTAGAAACACCTTGAGCCTCTAATCCCAATTCTACGTTTTCTAAAACAGTTAACCAAGGCATTAAAGCAAAAGATTGAAAAACCATAGCAATACCAGGAACTGGTCCAAAAATTTCTTTTCCACGATATATTACTTTTCCAGAAGAAGGAGGTATTAAACCAGCAATAATACGTAACAAAGTAGATTTTCCAGATCCTGACTTTCCAAGAATAGTAACAATTTCTTTATCTTTTAATTGAAAACTTATTTCATCAAATACCAACAAATCTTTTCTGAACCCTTTTTTAAAAACTTTAGAGCATTTTTCTAAAGAAATAATAACTTTTGATGACAATTCTGAATTATAAATCATATATTTTTATTTTAAAATAAACAAAAACGATTTCTGGCTAAACGATAAAGTGGTTTCCAAATTAAATGATTAAACATCAAAACATAAATACACATCACAATTGTCCCTAAAATAACTTTAGGAAAATTATTATCTATTATGTTTGTTTGAATATATCCACCTAATCCACTTGCTTTTAAAACAATATTTCCCCAACTTACATACTCTGAAACAACACTAGCATTCCAAGCTCCTCCAGAAGCAGTCACAGCTCCGGTAATATAAAACGGAAATATACTAGGAAGTACTAAACGTCTCCACCACTTCCAACCTGTAAGATTAAAATTATCTGCAACCAAACGAAGATCACTAGGAATATTACTAGCTCCAGCAATAACATTAAATAGTATGTACCATTGCATTCCAAGAATCATTAAAGGAGTCAAAAATATTTCAATATTTAAATGAAAATAAACAATAACAATGACAAATAATGGATAAAATAAATTTGCAGGAATAGAAGAAACAAATTGAATAACAGGCTGAATTTTCTGAGAAAATTTTGGATTTAATCCAATATAAACACCAACAGGTATCCAAATCAAAGAACTTATTATAATCAAAACCAAAACTCGAACACTAGTTATTGCACCAAGCAAACAAACATGAAAAATTTCTATTAAATTAAATTTCATCAAAACAAATTTAATTAGTATACAAATAATTGTTCCTATAAAAATCAAAATAAAAAAATTTAATAACCAATTAATTTGTTTCAAACATAAATACCTAATAAAATTAAATTTTTTTATACATATTTTTTTAATCCAATAAGTATTAATAAAATTATCCCTAAATATACATATTTTCTTGTATATTATCTTTATTAATACTCCACTTCTCATTAAATTAATTAACCATGACTTATATTCATCTTCATTAATACATTGTTTAATTTTAAATTTTTCTGACCAAACAATTAATGGTCTAAATAAAATTTGATCATAAAGAAAAATAATAATAATCATAGCAAAAATAGAATAACAAACAGCCAGTAAATCGCGATATTCAATTGCCAATGCAATATAAGAACCAATTCCAGGTAAATGAATACTATAATGAGCAATAGAAATTGCTTCTGATACCACAACAAAAAACCAACTAGATGACATAGAAATCATTATATTCCATAACAAATTTGAAATAGAAAATGGAACCTCTATCTTCCAAAATTTTTGCCAAGCCGAAAGTTGAAAAATTTCTGCTACTTCTTTTAAATCATTAGGTAATAATCTTAATGACTGATAAAATCCAAGAACAATATTCCAAACTTGAGCTGTAAAAATAGCAAAAATAGAAGCAAACTCTGCACCAAGTAAACATCCTGGAAATAAATAAATAAAACTATTAACAGTGATAGATATAAAACTTAACACAGGTACCGACTGTAATATATCAATTAATGGTATAATAATCTTTTCGGCTTTATTACTTTTTGCAGCAAAAGTTCCAAATATAAAGGTAAATAAAATTGATAATATTAAAGCAATAAACATACGCAATACAGTACGTAATGAATATAATGGCAACTTAAATAAAGAAAGAGAAATCGTTAATTTCTGACCTACCTTATATGGATATACCATTTGCTTCCCAGCTATAATAAATAAAAAACAAATTAAAAAAAACAACAAAAAAAACAATAAATCTGAGCAATTAACAAAATTCTTAATTTTTTCTTTATAAATATAACAAAAACTATTATTATAGTAGCGCACAAAAATAACCTAATTTCATAAAACCTTTGAACCACTAAACTTTAAAAACAACTATATCAACTATTAATATAAACTTATATAAAATATGTCAAAAAACAATTTCATAAAAAAAATTTAATAGATAATTAATTGTTATTAACTAACCTTAATAATAAAAAACAATAACATTACAAATTTTTATTAAAAAATAATATATTAATATTATTCCTAATATTAAATAAACGAATATAATAATTATGTAAAATTTAATATATAAAATATTAAACAAACATTGTTATAATGTACATATTTATTCATATGATTTCAACATAACAATCATTTAATCATATACAAAATCAACTCTTCATTTTTTAAAAAGTCAACTAAAAAATAATATAGAAAAACACAATTATTACAAACCTATAAATTAATAAATTAACTAAACAAAACTTTTATAACCAAAATATTATAATATTTTATTGAAAAACAAATAAAATTCTATTACCTCTTTTTTGAAAAATATAAACTAAAATACCTTTCTGCATCTAAAGCAGCCATAGAACCAAACCCAGAAGCTGTAATTGCTTGTCTATATATAGGATCCATAACATCACCACAAGCAAACACTCCAGAAACAGATGTGGATGTAGCCATTACATCACTATTATTAGTACAATAATTAATATCATTAGTTTTAAAAAAATTAACAACAATATATCCATTTTTATCAATTAACAATTGATCTTTAAATATATTCGTATTTGGTGTAAAACCTATAGCAATAAAAACACCATTAACATCTAAAAATTTAGAATTCTGATTCTTTAAATCATATGCAGTTATTCCATTAACTGTAGATCCATCTCCTAAAATATCAATTACTGTATGATTCCACAATATTTCTATTTTACCATCATCAACCTTTTTAAATAATTTATTCTGCAAAACAAACTCAGCACGTAACACATTCTTTCTATGAATTAAAATCACATGATCAACAATATTCGATAAATATAATGCTTCTTCCACTGCTGTATTCCCCCCTCCAACAACACAAACTCTTTTATTACGAAAAAAATATCCATCACATGTGGCACAAAAAGATACACCATGCCCTAAATATTTTTTTTCTGAACTTATACCTAAAAATCTATGAGAAGAACCTGTAGCAATAATTAAAGCATCACAAAAATAAACATTCTTTTCCCCTTTTAAAAAAAATGGTCTACCCTTTAAATTTACATTAGTGACTCTATCATAAACAATATTCACATTCAACTGTAATACATGGCGTTTTATATTTTCCATTAATTCTGGACCATGAAATTTACTAATATTTCCAGGCCAATTATCAACAGATGTTGTAGTAGTTAACTGACCTCCTGGTTGATCTCCTGCAATAACAATTGGATTTAAATTAGCACGAGCAGCATATATAGCTGCAGTATAACCAGCAGGACCAGAACCAATTATAACCAATGAATATTTATTAACAAAACTATTCATAATTAATTCATATTTTTATTAAATCACAAATAAATATATTATATAGAATATAATAAATACATATATCATTTTTTTATAAAATTTACAATTATGGAAAAACATAAACTTCATTCTCCAAATAACGTTGAAGTAAATCCTAAAAAAAACCTTTTAAAAAAATATTTAAAAGAAACTTACTTACTTTTGACAATTATGTCATCAATATTTATTTTAATATCCTTATATTCCTATAACATTAACAACAATATGAAAAAATATATTCTGAATAAAGAAAACTATAAAAAAATATCTAATTACTGTGGCATTGTAGGATTACACATAGCAAATATATTATATTATCTCTTTGGATATTTTTCTTTTTTTATTCCAATTTGGATATTATATATAACATTTAATTTATTAATTTATAATCATAAAGATATTAAAATCCATCATACTGATATATATATAAAAAATATAGGATTTTTTCTATTTATAATTAGTGGAAATAGTATATTAACTTTAAATTTCCAAAATCAAAATAATGATCTTACTTATCATAAAAACGGAATATTAGGAAAATTTATCTTAAATAATCTAGAAATGCTTTTTAATAAAGAAGGAACCATACTCATACTTACAACAATATTTTTAATTAGCATAAATTTTATCACTAAAATTTCTTGGACTCACCTAATAAAAAAAACTCTATATATTTTATCCAAAATAATAAAATGGACTTTTAAAAAAATAAAAATATTTTTTTTTATTAAAAAAAAAGAACAACTTGAATATACAAAAAAAAATATTATCAATAAAAATACTAATTTTATTATTAAACAAAATAAATTAATAAAAATACATAATAATAATAATAATTCAAAATTAAACCCAATTTTTGAAAAACACTGTAAAAATTATACAAAAAGAAAAACAATAAATTTATCTAACATCATTCCTATAAAAAATAAAAAACAAAATAATTCAAATAAATACATAAAAAACGATAATAAATATATTGCAGAAAAAATTAAAAATACCTTATTGCAATTTAGTATTAAAGCTAATGTAGTTAATATACAACAAGGACCAATTATAACAAGATTTGAACTTCAATTATATTCTGGTACAAAAATAAGAACAATACTATCCTTATCAAAAGACTTGGCAAGATTACTATCAGTAACATCAATAAAAATTATTGAATCCATCCCAAAAAAAACTACCATAGGTTTAGAATTACCAAATAAAATACAAAATACTATAAAACTTTCTGATATCTTACTTTCAAAAGAATATCAAGAATCATATTCTCCAATTACCATAGGATTAGGAGTAAATACAATTGGTAATCCTGTTACTATTGATTTAAAAGAAATGCCTCATATCCTAATTGCAGGAACAACTGGATCAGGAAAATCAATGAATATACATTCTATGATTCTCAGTATTCTTTTAAAATCCACTCCTAAACAAGTTCAATTTATCATGATCGATCCTAAAATAATTGAATTATCTACATATAATCAAATACCACATCTATTAATGCCAGTAATAACAGAAGCAAAAAAAGTATCAACAACTCTTAATTGGATTATTAAAGAAATGAAAAAACGTTTTCATTTAATGAATACTTTAAAAGTACGTAATATAGAAGAATTTAATAAAAAAAATTCTAAAATCAAAAAATATAATTCAAAAAACAAGAAATATTGCATTCAAAACCAAAATATACAAAACAATCTTCCATATATAATAATAATTATTGACGAACTAGCCGACATAATTTTAACAGAAAAAAAAAACATAGAATCATTAATTGTATACATAGCACAAAAATCTAGAGCATCTGGAATACATTTTATAATATCTACACAACGACCATCAGTAAATATATTGACAGGAATTATCAAAGCTAATATCCCAGCACGTATAGCTTTTCAAGTCTCTTCAAAAATCGATTCTTATATTATCTTAGACCAACAGGGAGCCGAACAACTATTAGGAAAAGGAGACATGCTTTACTTATCTCCGCAAAAAAAAATCACAAGAATACATGGACCCATAATTAGTAATCAAGAAATAAATAAAATAATTAACTACTGGATTAATAAAACATATTGATAATTTTATTGTTAATAAACAATCAATCTATATTAAAAACCATATTATTCATAATCATGAATATTATTCTTTTACTTAAAATTCATAAGATCTAAAAAATCTTTTAAATGATCCCTATTTTTTTCCTTTCTTAAATAAAAAAATAAACTCTTCATGGAATATTCATATTCACTCTCAGTTAAAATTCCACGTATTAATTCAAAACGTAAATAAATACAATATGTATTTAACACATCAATTTCACAATAATTTCTAATATCTTTGATATTACCAGAATTAAAAACATCCCAAACCTTTTCTCCACTCATTTTAATCTTACCAGGAAATCCTAACATGGAAGAAATAATATCTAAAGATGTAAAAGCCACATTTTGATATGCAGATAATATATCCATTAAATCAATATGTCGATAATGAAATCTATTTAAATAATTATTCCACCGAAATTCTCTTCTACAACTTCCTATTTCCCAATAAATACGAGATGAAACTTTATGTAATAAAGAACGATAATGAATTACTGGTAAATCAAACCTACAACCATTCCAACTAACTAAAATAGGAACATATTTTTCAATACCAAAAAAAAATCTTTTTAATAATTCTTTTTCATTGGACTGTATAGAACCTAAAGACCACACTTTAACATAATCATCATATTTAAATAATACAGAAATAACAATAATTTTTTGTAAAAAATGAGGAAAAAAACTATGGCCGACACTAGTTTTTCTTAACGCACAAAGTGCCAAAAATACGTTCTCATTTGAAAGACCATTCAAACCATAAATCCTTTTACCCAATTCAATATCAGGAACAGTCTCAATATCAAAAACCATAACATTCATTTATTTATAATTGAATAAAATACTTTTTAATCCTATTCTTAATAACTAATAAAATAACATATAATCCCTAATAAAATTCTCTAAAACTACATTAAAATTAAATGATATTTATATAAAATCATCAAATCAATCAAATATCTTAAAACTACACATTACCTTCCTATTTTAAAACACTTTATATTGCTTTTTCCTATATCAAAATATACAATTTAATAAATACCTATTTTGTACATTAAAAAAATTGATTTTATATACATTCACAATATTTGATAAATATAGACATTTTATCTCAAAATAAACAATAACAACACTATGAATATAATATTATTAGGATTTCCTGGATCTGGGAAAAGCACTCAAGGTAATATGATAGCCAACCATTTTAATTTATTACATATCTCTACCGGAAATATATTAAGATCAAATATAAAACTACTGAATATTAAAAATAATGATTTTAATTTAATAAAAAAAGGAAAATTATTACCAGACAACTTTATTATTAATATGATCATGAAACATATTAAAAATTCTAAAAATAAAAATGGACTTTTATTTGACGGATTTCCAAGAACAATAAATCAAGCGCACTCATTAAAAAAAAAAAACATTCTTATAAATTTTATTATAGAACTTCAAATTCCAGAAAAAGTACTAATAAAACGTATTTCAGGTAGAAGAATCCATCCATCTTCAGGAAGAATTTATCATATAAACTTCAATCCTCCTAAAACTTATGGAATCGATGATATTACAGGAGAACCATTAATACATAGAGAAGATGATCAAGAAAATTCAATTAAAAATAGGTTATATTCATACTATATTAATACAAAACCCATTATAAAATATTATAATAACTGGAAAAAAATAAATTTTTCAAATTTTCCAAAATTTTATAAAATAAATGCAAACAAAGAAAAAGAAGAAATTTTTAAAAAAATTTTGAAATATATTAAAATATAATATAATAAAATCAACAATCAATAAGAAGCATCAATAAAACCCATTAATTATAATTAATATAATTTTAAGTTTATTAATTTTTAATTTTATTTGTTCACTAAAGATAAAAAACACTCTATCTTATTTAACAAAATAAACTTTAAAATTCATTTTTACTAAAAATACTTTTTTTTTAAAAATAAATAATTTATAAAATATTTTCATATTTTTCAGGTATAATAGAAACAACTTAATCAATAATTAAAATTATATTTATATAATGAATATTTCTATTAAAATCAGAAATATATTTCTAATAGGACCAATTGGATCGGGGAAAAGCACAATAGGAAAAATTTTAGCAAAAGAATTAAAATTTGAATTTTATGATTCTGATACTGTTCTTAAAAAAAGAACAGGAGCTGATATATCTTGGATTCTTGATATAGAAGGAATAGATGGATTTAGAAAAAGAGAAAAAAAAATTATAGAAGAATTAACAAAAAAAACTAATATAGTACTAGCAACAGGAGAAGGATCTGTCACAATAACAGAAAATCAATATGCATTAACTTCAAGAGGAACTGTAATATATCTAAAAACTTCCTTACAAGAACAATATGAAAGAACTAAAAAAGACAGTAAACATCCATTACTAAGAGCAAAAAATATAAAAAATCAACTAAAAATCTTAAAAAAAGAAAGAGAACCAATATATATAAAATTATCTGATATAATCTTTGAAACTGATAAACTAACAACAAAAACAGTATCAAATAATATCATAAAATATCTTTATAACAATACATTGTAATCTTCTATAAACAAAAAAACTAAAATAAAAATCTTAAAATAAAAACCAATCAAAATACATTTTTTTAAAAAAAAACTCTATATTAGACTCATAAAACAAAATCAAATAACTAAATAAAATAAATATATCTAATAAAAATAATGAATAAAAATTAAAAGTTATAAATACAAACATTAAACTTAGCCATAAAGATTTTATTTTAAAACTTTAAAAAACAATCATCCTAAATTTACTGTACCGCAATCTTTTTAAAAATAAAAATAAAAACAATTTATTAAATAATACAATAAAATCCCATTTTTTAATTATTTTATTTCAATAAAATACGTTTTATAATAGTAAAATATATAGAAACCAACTTCCCTAAACTTGATACAGAAACTCTTTCATTGACTTGATGAATAGTTTTATTAACTAATCCTAGCTCTATAGTATCTACACCATAGCATGCTATAAATCTAGAATCAGAAACACCACCACAAGTAGAAATATAAGGAAAATTATTTGTTACTTCTTTTATTGATTGAATACCAATATCCAACAAAAATTTACGTTTTAATAACAATGGTCTAGTATTAAATTTCCACTTAATCGAATAACATATATTTCTTTTATCTAAACATAACAATAATATCTTTTTCAATGACTGAAAATTTTGTTGACTCGAAAAACGAAAATTAAAATTAAGTACTAAACTTCCTGGTAAAACATTATTACCACGATTATATCCTTCATCAACCTTAATATATGTAGCCTGAAAAGAAGTTTTTGGAAAAAATTTATCACAGCATTCATCAAACTTTTTATTAGACAACTCAAATAAAATTGAATTTAACTGATGTATTATATTTAAAGAATGATTTGGATATGCAACATGACCTTGTATTCCTTTTAATATTAATTCTCCATTCAACGAACCACGGTGACCTACTTTAATACAATCTCCTACAACATTATTACTAGATGGTTCCCCGACAATACAAAAATCAGGAATAATTCCATTTAATTTTAACCTTTTCATAGCATATGAAGTACCTAAATGAAATTGATCTCCTTCCTCACCACTAGTAATTAAAAATCCTATACTACCATTAAATGTTGAAAAAGAATCAATAAATCTTTTAACTGCAACCATCATAGAAGCAATAGCTCCTTTCATATCAGCAACACCACGACCATAAAACATTCCATTTTTCTCTTTTAAACAAAAAGGAAAATATATCCATTGATTCTCATCCCCAACAGAAACCACATCAGTATGACCTGCAAATACCAACATAGGAGAAGATTTACCAATAAACGCAAAAAAATTAGAAACAGGAAAATTATTAAATTGATAACAACTAAATCCTATACATCTTAAATAATTCATAATATAATTTTGACATCCCATATCATACGGAGTAACAGAAGGAAAACTTATCAATTTTTCTAAAATTATCTTAATATTGTTATTTATACTCATAAAATATCAAATCCCATTACGTAAAATATCATTAATTTTCACTTTACAAAAAGTCTTTTTATCCACCTTTTTTACGATTACAGCACATGATAAACTATAATTTCCATCTCTACTAGGAATACTACCTGGAACTACAACAGATCCACACGGTATGCGACCATAACTAATAGATCCAGTTAATCGATTATAAATTTTAGTACTCTTTCCAATAAAAACTCCCATAGAAATAACCGAATAACTCTCTACAATAACTCCTTCCACTATCTCTGACCTTGCACCTATAAAACAATTATCTTCAATAATAGTAGGACTATCTTGTATAGGTTCTAACACACCACCTATACCAGCCCCTCCGGATATATGAACATTATCACCAATTTGAGCACAAGAACCAATAGTTGCCCATGTATCAATCATAGTTCCTTTTCCAATATAAGCTCCAATATTAATAAAACAAGGCATTAAAACTGAATTATTTCCAATAAAAACTCCATTACGTATAACAGCATGTGGAACAACACGAATATTTCTTTCACTAAACTCTTTCTCTGAAAATTTTAAAAAACGAAATGAAAATTTATCATAGTATTTACAATACTTACAATCAATAATTGAATTTTTATTCAACTTAAAATAAAGAAAAATAGCTTTTTTAACCCAAGAATTAACAATCCATTTTCCAAATTTTTTTTCAGCAACCCTATATTTTCCATTATTTAATCCAAAAACTACATCATCTATTGCTTTAACTATTTGATTAAAAAATTTGTCAGAAGACAATAATAATTTTCGTTTTTTATACCCATATTCTATTATTGATTTTAAATCAAACATTTCTACATTTTCATTCAACTTAAAAAAAATAAACCCATTAATACACCTACATAATACAATCTTTCTAATAAATTTAATACTTTATCTACTTTATTTATAACATATCAATTTTATTTTTCTTTAAAAGAAAAAAACAAAATAATCCTTCATATTCAATGTATTTCAAATTATTTATTAACTTATACATATTTTTTATAAGGAAGATAATTAGGTACCCAAAATGAATTTTCTACAACTTTCTCTATGTCAGAATCAATAATATCAATTCCAGCAATATTTTCAATAATAGCAGTTTCAGCTACAGAAACAGCTATTTTTTTAGATATAAACTGAATTTTATCCAAATATGGTAACAAAGATAAAGAAATATCAATTTTAGAAGGAGAATATCTTCTTAACACTTGTATTGCTGACCAAATCATATTTTCAGATAATCTTCTTGCTTTTACAGAAGAAATTCCCAATCCTATACCAGGAAAAATCACAGCATTATTACATTGAGTAATTTCCAGCAATCTATTTTTATAACAAACTTTCGGGAAAAATGTTCCTGTAGCTACAACTGCCCTACCACAACTCCACTTTATTATATTTTCCGGATATGCTTCAATTTTTTCAATTGGATTTGATAAAGCAAATATAATAGGAAAACTATCTTGCATATATGAACATAAAGACCTAATAATTTTTTCGGAAAAAGCTCCATATTGTCCAGATGTCCCAATTAAAATAGTAGGATGTATCATACGTATAACATTTAATAATGAAAGATTATTTTGAACAAAACAAGGCCATTTCGAAATTTCATAAATTTTACGAGCATAAGGTTTTTGAAAAGCCTTCAATGAAATATCAGAATCTATTAATAAACCTTGTTTATCTATAAGCCATAAACATGAAAATGCTTTTTCCCTAGTAAAACCTAAACGTAACATTGCATCAACAATTTGATTACTTATACCGATTCCAGCAGATCCAGCGCCAAAAATAACAATACGCTGATCTTCTAATTTTTGATTAGTAATATCTAAAGCAGATAATAAAGCTGCTAAAGTAACCGCACCAGTTCCTTGGATATCATCATTAAAAACACATATATCTTTTTTAAATTTATTTAAAATAAAATTTCCATTAATACTACTTAAATCTTCTAAATGTAAAAAAACCTTTGGAAAATATTTTTTTACCTTATCAATAAAACAACAAATAAAACTGTTATAGTCTTCTACCGATACACGCAAATGTCTATATCCTAAATAAAAAATATTATTTAATAAATTAACATTATTTGTACCAACATCTAAAAATACAGGCAATATACGATTAGGATTAATCCCACCACAAACAGTATAAATTATCAGTTTCGCTATAGATATTTCTATCCCACCTATCCCTTGATCTCCTATTCCAAGAACACACTCACCATCTGTAACAACAATAATATCTATATTAGAATATAAAGTATTATTTAAAATCACATCTAGCCTATTAATATCTTCAAAAGAAATATATAAACCATTTCCTCTGCGAAATTCATAATTAAAATTTTCTACAGCCAAACTAATATTTGGAGTATAAATTATATTTATCATTTCATTTAAATAACAAGATAACAATTTATAAAAAAGAACATAATTTTCATTACGTAAATTATTTAAATAAATATACTTTTGAATATTACTTTTATAATTTGAATATTGCAAATAAGCTCTTCTTACTTGTTCTTTTAAGGTTTCAACTCTGTTAGGAAGATTTCCAAATAAAGAAAATATACGACGCTCTTCATTGGTAAATGCAGTTCCTTTATTTAACCAAGGAATACAAAGTAACATTTCTCTTTCCATAGAAGTTTCAAGTACTAATTCATCACTATATTTATTGTATGTTATTCTATAATTTAACATAATCATTAAAATAAAAAAATTAAAACCAAAATTTATAAAAATTAATATTTTTATTTAAAATAAAACTTTTAAAAAACTATTAAAATTTTCTAAATAATTATATGATAATATATATGTAATCTCAAATTTAGATCATTTAAATTTTTAGAATTTATTATAAATTTGAACAAATAAAACTATTTAAAAAAAATAGAAATACAATCCTATTAAAAAAAATATTTTTTATAAAACCATTAATATTAAAAATATCTTATGAAAATATTAATAAGTAACGATGACGGAATATATTCTCCAGGAATTAAATTTCTTAGAAAAGAAATGTCACTTATAGCAGAAACTATTGTTATAGCACCAGATCGAAATTGCAGTGGATATAGTAATGCTTTAACTCTCACAAAACCTTTAAAAATTAATAAATTAAAAAATAATTATTACAGTGTAACTGGCACACCAGTTGATTGTGTTCATCTAGGTCTTACAGGATTAATTAATAAAAAATTTGATATTGTAATATCAGGAATCAATGATCAACCTAATTTAGGGGATGATATCATATATTCCGGAACTATCGCTGCAGCTATGGAAGGAAGATATCTAAAACTTCCAGCAATTTCATTATCAATATCAAAAAACAAAAATGATAATATTTATTATTATAATGTAGCTGCTATTATTGCACGTCAATTAGTAACCAATTTATACGAAAATATTTTCCCACCAAAAACAATACTAAATATAAATGTTCCAAATATTCCGTTAAATAAAATAAAAGGAATAAAAATATCTAGATTAGGAACACGTCATTATCCAAAATCTTTAATTAAAGATTATGATCCAAGAGGAAATAAAATATATTGGATTGGCTTACCTGGACTAAAATCCGACACTGGTCCTGGAACAGATTTTTATGCTATTAAAAATAATTATATTTCTATTACACCAATAAACACAAATCTAACCAATTATAAAATTTTCAATGAATTAAAAATATGGATAAATTCTATCCATATAAAAATATAAAATTATTAAAAATTAATAAAAACTATCTTTCTTTAATCTAATGTATTTAAATATAAATAATACATCTTCAATAGACATATTGCTACTACCACTACCAATAAATTTAGAAAAATATTTATTCATAATATTCGTTTGTATACGTAAAAATGGATTAATCTTTTTTTCTATTCTTAATGTAGACGGTAATGTGCAATACATATTATTTTTTAATAAAAACCTATAATATTTATAAATATAAACATTATCAGATTCCAATTCATAAGCAAAACGTAAATTATTCAATGTATACTCATGAGCACAAAACACTTTAGTATCTTCTGGTAATAGAACCAATCTCATCAGTGAAAAATAAAGTTCTAAATAAGATTCATTATCATTATATACTTTTCCGCAACCTCCAGAAAATAAAGTATCTCCACAAAACAACCACCGTTGATTACATTCATAATAACTAACATGAGTAGCAGTATGACCAGGGGTTTCCATTACAAAAAATTTCCAATCAAAAACATTTAACACATCACCTTCCATTACCGAACAATTTACTACAAACAATTCTTTATCTTTTGGACCAAAAACCAATACATTAGGATAATAACAAATTATCTTTTTAACTCCAAAAATATGATCAATATGTGCATGAGTAATTAAAATAGCACTTATTTTAAAGTTATTTTTCCTAACATAAGATAAAAGATAATCAGAATCTCCTGGATCAACGCAAAAAACATTATTTTTTTTATCTATCCCGACCCAGATATAATTATCTTGTAAAGATTTTATAGGAAAAATTCTCATAAACTTTTTTTTTAAAAAATCTTAAAATTAAAAATCATTATAAAATAATTTTATAAAATTTCTTACTAAAAACCTAAAATTTTTAATGAAAGTAAAATATTCTGCAATAAACTTAATATTGTCATAGGTCCAACACCTCCAGGAACAGGAGTAATCCAAGAAACTTTTCCATTCACAGCATTAAAATCAATATCCCCCCTTAGCTTTCCATCCCTCAACCTATGAATACCAACATCAATAATTATTTGATTAGAACATAACCAATCAACAGATATTACATTAATAACACCAGTAGCTAAAACAACAATATCAGCTTTTTTAACATAATCTTTTAAATTCAATGTTAATCTATTACATACAGTAACCGTAGCTCCAGAATTTAAAAACTCTAAAACAATAGGCCTGCCAACAGTAATAGAAGATCCAACAACTACAACATATTGTTTTCTAATAGAAATTTTATAATAATTTAATAAACTAATAATACCAAAACCGACACAAGGCCTAAACAAAGGATTATTTTGTATTAATTTCCCTATATTATAGGGGTGAAATCCATCAACATCTTTAAAAGGATTAATAGATTCTATAACATTATTAATATTTATCTCTTTAGGCAAAGGAAATTGAATTAAAATTCCACAAAAATTCTTATTATTATTTAAATCTTTAATTAATTCAATTAATTCTTTTTCTGCAATATCAGATGGATTATTAAAAATATAAAAATCGATCCCAATTTTAGAAAAAATTTTACATTTATTTTGGACATAAATTTTAGAAGATTCGCAATTTCCAACCATTACTATAGCTAATCCTGGGAAATTAATTTTCCCATATCTCATTTTCTTTATATTCCACTCAATATTTGATAAATAATTATTTAAAACTTTTTTCCCATCCAAAAACAAAGTTTTCATAATAAAATAATAAAACTTTCACAATACTTTAAAATAAAATCCTATTAAAGATAAACAAAAAACTTTTTTTTAATAAAACTATTTTATATAAAAAATACTTAATAAGTATAAATGAAAAAAATATCAAAAAAAAAGAAAGGAAAAAATAAAATTTAAATATATAATAATTATTACCATCTCTTTAGGTGTTTTATTTAAATTCCTTAATTTAAATAAACAATATATTAACCAAAACTTATCTTTTTTAAAACAAAATATTCTTATTCATAAATATTAATATTTGTATTATGAACATAAGTAGTAATAAAATAAATAACAATTATTTTATTAAATTTAAATATGTTAATTTAACAAATCAAATACTACTATAAAACAACCATAAAATATCTAAATAAAAAAATAAAAACTTTTATAATATAAATTCAATCTATTTTATAAAATCAAAAATTTTTATGATAAAATTTACAAAAATTTATTGATATAAAATCAACAATGAAAAAAAACAATAACAATAATTTTATCAAACAAATAGTTAAAAACTATTTATTAAAAAACAAAAATAAAAAAATAATAACAAGATTTCCTCCGGAACCTAATGGCTATCTACATATTGGTCATGCAAAATCTATATTTCTTAATTTTAATATTGCTAAAGAATTTAAAGGAAAATTCCATATACGTTTTGATGACACAAATCCTAAAACAGAAACTTCAGAATTTGCAAAGAATATAATAAAAGATATCAAATGGTTGGGTTTTAAATCCTTTTCAATAAAATATTCCTCAAATTACTACTATCAACTATATAAATACGCCATTCATTTAATTAAATCAGGAAAAGCATATGTCGATAGTTTAAACTCAGAAGAAATACAAAAATATAGAGGAACTATAAACTATCCAGGTATTAATAGTCCCTACAGAAACAGATCAATATCAGAAAATCTATCTTTATTCTTACAGATGAAATCCGGAAAGTTTCCTAATGGATCTCATGTATTACGTGCAAAAATAAATATGAAATCTCCAAATATAAACCTTAGAGATCCTATCCTGTATAGAATTTGTCATACATCACATCCAAAAACTAAAAAAAAATGGTGTATTTACCCTATGTACGACTATGCACAACCAATATCAGATTCCATAGAAAATATTACACATTCATTATGTACTTTAGAATTTCAAGATCATAAAAAACTATATAATTGGTTTATAAAAAATCTACCTATTACATCGTCTATACCAACCCAAATTGAATTCTCTAAACTTTCTTTAACTCATACTTTAACAAGCAAAAGAAAAATAAAATCTTTAATAGAAAAAAATATTGTTTCAGGTTGGAATGATCCTAGATTGCCCACAATATGTGGAATGAGAAAAAGGGGGTACCCAGCATCATCAATTAAACAATTTTGCGAATCACTAGGAATTTCTAAAAGCGAATCTATTATTGATTATTCAATTTTAGAACAATATGTAAGAAATGATCTAAATAAAATAGCAAAAAGAGCATTTTGTGTAATCAATCCATTAAAAATAATCATAACAAACTATCCGAATCATAAAATAGAAGAATTTAACGCTACATATTATCCACAAAAAAAATGTTTAACAAAAGATCGTATAATCCCGTTCAGTAAAGAATTATATATCGAAAAAAATGACTTTATAGAAAACCCACCAAAAAAATATTTTCGTTTATCAATGATAAATGAAGTACGATTAAAATATTCATATACAATCCGTTGTACAGAAATAATCCGTGATAAAAATGGAGAAATAATTGAATTACACTGTACATATGATAAAAATTCTCTTAAAAAAAATATTCACAATAAAAAAAATAAAGGAATTATTCACTGGGTTTCTATTGCACATGCACATAAAGTTAATATCATTCAATACAACAAATTATTCATAAACAAAAATCCCAATTCTGAAAAAAACTTTTTAAAATTCTTAAATCCATACTCAATGATAATAAAAACTGGATGGTGCGAACCATCATTAACAAACCAACCAATTAATGAAATCTTTCAATTTGAAAGAATAGGATATTATCAAGTCAAAAAAACAAAATTAAACAAAACCTCTACTTTTCACAGAATTGTAGATCTCAAAAACAAATGGAATATACAAAAAGGAACATCTTAATGTTATATCTATATAACTCTCTAACAAATAAAAAAGAACTATTTAAACCAATTACTCCTAAAAAAATACAAATATACGTTTGTGGCATAACTGTATATAACCATTGTCACTTAGGACATGCAAGAACAATGATAGTATTCGATACAATTATTCGATTTTTAAAATTTAAAGGATTTACTATAAACTACATACGTAATATAACAGATATAGATGATAAAATTATTGCTAAAGCTAAAGAAAAAAATATTTCTATATATAAATTGACAAATAATTACATAAAAAAATTACGAAAAGATACTAAAAATTTAAATTTAATAAAACCTAATAAGGAACCAAGAGCTAGTCAATATATAAAAAATATTATTAACATAATAAACAAACTTATTAAAAAGGGATATGCTTATACAGATCATGATGGAAATGTATACTTCAAAGTAAGCAATTTCAAAGAATATGGAAAATTATCTAAAAAAAATATTTCAAAGCTCATTGTTGGATCAAGAATAAATATTATAAAAAATAAAAAATCTCCACTGGATTTCGCATTATGGAAAAAATCCAAAAAAAATGAACCAAATTGGCCATCCCCATGGGGAAATGGAAGACCTGGATGGCATATAGAATGCTCAACAATGATTATGAAAGAAATAGGATCCCAATGTGATATCCATGGAGGAGGAATAGATTTACAATTTCCACATCATGAAAACGAAATAGCACAAAGCGAAGCAATAAATAACAAAATACCATCTAACTATTGGATTCATGTTGGACTGTTAACTACAAACAATAAAAAAATGTCAAACTCTATAAAAAATACTTTAACTATCCAAAAAATCTTACAAAAATACCATCCAAATACTATCAGATATTTCTTTTTAAGCAGTCACTATAGAAGTCCTTTAACCTACAATGAAAAAGAATTGCAAAAATCGAAAACATCTCTAAATAATTTATATAAATGTCTAAGACATATAACAACAAAACATAATACATTAAATCAACATTGGATTGAAAAATTCCAAACAGCAATGAATAATGATTTTAATACACCAAAAGTATTGTCTATTTTATTTGAATTAAAAACTGACATTAATAAAACACATTCTCCAAATCTTGCAATAACTCTACGATATTTAATGTCATTACTAGGATTAGTAATACCTAAAATACACATCAATAAAACAAAATCAAAACATCTATTTACCAATAAAAACAATCAATACATAAAATATTTACTAAAAACACGAGAAAAAGCAAGAAAAGAAAAGAATTGGGAAAAAGCAGATAATATTAGAAATAAATTAACAAAACTAAATATAAAAATAGAAGATAATATTAACACTACAAAATGGTTTAAAATCTCTAAATAAATTCTATTAAAAATTAGAATAACATTTTTTAATTTTAATACAACAAATTAATGGTACATCTAAAAAAAATAAACAAAAACCTACATATTGAAAAATATATAACATATATATATACTACTATTAATAAAATTAATTTAATAATTATATTTAACTAAAATTCAATACTTTTTTTTTTAAAATCTTAATATAAACATTAAAATACACAATATTATGAACTGCTTATTTTGCAAAATAATTAATAAAAAAGTTAAATCAAACATTATTTTACAAACATCAACAATTATTATTTTACAAGATATAAAACCTCAAGCACCTATACATTTACTCATTATACCAATAAAACATATATCAACTATAAATGAAATAAATCAAGAAAATATATACATCATTAACGATATTATATTAAACGCAAAATTAATTGCTGAAAAAAAACAAATAAATCAAAAAGGCTATAGATTAATATTTAATATTAATAAACAAGGAGGTCAAAAAATAAATCATGTACATTTACACTTATTGGCAGGACGTCAAATGAAATGGCCTCCAGGATAAAATGCAAGAATTATATAAAAAAATCTTAGAAACTATCGGGGAAGATTTAAAAAGAGACGGATTAAAAAAAACACCAGAACGAGCAGCAAAAACTTTTCGTTATCTTACCAGTGGATATAAAAAAGATCTTAAAAAAATAATTAACAATTCTATCTTCCAATCTGAAATCAAAGACCTAATTCTTATTAAAAAAATAAAAATATATTCTATATGCGAACATCATTTATTACCATTTTTAGGATATTGTCATATTGGTTATATACCAAATGGAAAAATATTGGGTATATCTAAAATAATAGAAATTATCGAATACTATTCCAGACGTTTACAAATACAAGAACGATTGACTACAGAAATAGCTAACTACATTTCACACATTTTAAAAGCAAAAGGAGTTGGAGTAATGATTGAAGCTAAACATTTATGCATAGAAATGAGAAACTTTAAAAAACAAAATCCTTATTTAACAACACTATCTATGACTGATGAAATAAAAAATAAACCCCATAAAAGAAATGAATTCCTTACACTAATAAAATAAAATATTTTTTACAATAATTTTTCTAAACAACTATTGTTCTCTTTTCCCTACTTATTTAATATCTCTGATATAACTACTCCTATATGCTCTGGAGAATAAACAACATTAACACCAACATTTTCTAAAGCAAAACATTTGTCTTTAGCCATACCTTTTCCATTAGATATTATAGCTCCAGCATGACCCATACGTTTATTATAAGGAGCAGTTACGCCTGCTATATATGCTACAACTGGCTTTTTGATATATCTCTTAATAAAATCTGCAGCTTTTTCCTCTAAAGATCCACCAATTTCCCCAATTAATACAATTAAATCAGTTCTACTATCTTTTTCAAATAAATATAGAACATCAACAAAATCCATTCCTATAATTGGATCTCCACCTATTCCAACACAAGTACTTTGCCCAAATCCACTATCAGTAATACACTTAACTGCTTCATATGTTAAAGTTCCAGATCTAGATATAACTCCTATATTTCCAGATTTATGAATAAATCCTGGCATAATACCTATTTTACATTCTCCTGGAGTTATAACTCCAGGACAATTAGGTCCAATAAAATTTATTTTCTTATTTAACTTTAAATAATACTTAATTTCTAACATATCTAAAATAGGTATACCTTCAGTAATACAAACAATTAGCTTAATATTAGATTCTATCGCTTCTAAAATCGAATCCTTACAAAAAGGAGCTGGAACATAAATAACAGAAGCATTAGCATTAGTTTCTTCAACTGCTTCTAAAACAGTATTAAACACTGGTAATCCCAAATGATTACATCCACCTTTTCCTGGAGTAACACCACCTACAAATTTAGTACCATACTCAATTGATTTTTTACAATGAAAAGTTCCCTGCTTCCCAGTAAAACCCTGACAAATAACTTTTGTATTTTTATCAATCAATATACTCATTTCAGCAATATTCCTAATTGATTTATTTTAATTATAATTAAATTTCTTAATTTACTTTATATAGTAAGATCAACAATCTTCTTTATAGCATCAGTTATATCAATAAAACTAATAACGTTTGCAAAACCAAATTTTTTCAATAAATTAAAAGCTACATCAGAATTATTTCCATTAAATCTAATCACAATAGGTATATCAATACAAATATTTTTGATAGCAAATATTATACCGTCAGCAATAATATCGCACCGAACAATGCCACCAAAAATATTAATCAATATACCTTTTATTTTTTTATCTGAAAAAATAATTTTAAACGCTTCAACTACTTGATCTCTTGTTACACTACCACCTACATCTAAAAAGTTAGCAGGAATACCTCCATAAAACTTAATCATATCCATTGTTGCCATAGCTAAACCAGCTCCATTTACCATACAACCTATATTTCCATTTAAAGAAATATAATTTAAATTCCATTTCGATGCCCAACTCTCTTTATATTCTTCTTGCTTAATATCTCTCATATCTTTTAAATAACTTTGACGATATAAAGCATTATCATCTACTCGTATTTTTCCATCTAAACATATATATTCATGGTTATTCGTTAAAACTAAAGGATTAATTTCTAACAAAGATAAATCATACTTAAAAAACATATCACTAATTTTCTCAATTAAAAAAATAAAATCTTTTAATAATTCACCTTGTAAACCTAATTTAAACGCAATAAATCGCAACTGAAATGGCATAATCCTTAAAAAAGGATCTACACAAATTTTAAAAATTTTTCCTGAATCTTTTTTAACAGACTCTTCAATATCCATTCCTCCAAAACTAGATACCATTAAAATAATTTTTTGCTTAAAATTATCTATGGTAATTCCTAAATAAAATTCTTTCTTAATCTTATTAACTTTTTCTTCTAATAAAATTTTTTCTACAGGAAAAACTAAATGAGATTCTTTTCCAATCAACAACTTTTTATGCAACAAAGAATTAACTGCATTAACCATATCCAATTTATTATTTGATACAAATTTTATCCCACCATTTTTTCCTCTCTCACCAGAATGAACTTGGGCCTTAATAACCCATTCCGATATAAAATCATATTTTGAAATAAATAATAAAGCCTCATCTACATTAAAAATAACCTTTCCAACGGGAACTTGTAAACCAAAATCAACAAATAATTGTTTAGATTGATATTCATGTAAATTCATTATTTTTTCTCTCTTTTATAAAATCCATAATTTAAATTTCTAACAATAAACATGCAGGATCCTCTAAAAATTTTTTTATGGAAAGAACAAATTGTATAGAATCCTTTCCATCAATTAAACGATGATCATAAGAAAAAGCAATATACATCATAGGTCTTATAACAATTTTCCCATATTCAACAATAGGACGATCCTCAATTTTATGCATTCCTAATATTCCAGATTGAGGAGGATTAATAATAGGAGTTGATAATAAAGAACCAAAAACACCACCATTGGTAATAGTAAATGTACCACCATTCATTTCTTCAATAGTTAATTTATTTTCTATAACTTTATTAACAAAATCTTTAATAGCATTTTCTATACCAGCAATATTCATTGTATCTACATTTCTCAACACTGGAACAACTAATCCTCTTTTACTAGATATTGCAACACCAATATTATAATAATTATGATAAACAATATCATTACCATCAATAAAAGCATTGATGATAGGATATTTCTTTAAAGATTCTACAACAGCTTTAATAAACAAAGAAATTAATCCTAATTTAACATTATATTTTTTTTCAAAACTTTCTTTATATTTATTTCTTAAATTAACAATTGCATTTAAATTGATTTCATTAAAAGTTGTTAACATAGCAAAATTATTTTTAACATAAAGTAATCTCTCAGAAATCTTAGACCGAATACTATTCATTGGAACTCTTATTTCTTCATTTTTGTTTAATAAAAATGAATTTATACCAATATCATTATTAGTGTAACCTTTTTTATCTTTCTTTAAAATCCTATCTATATCTCTATCAGAACAAACATCATTTTTTTTAGAAGAACTTTGATTATCTAAATGAAAAACATCATTTGAATACAAACCTTTAATTTTCATTAACCTCCTTCGGGAAGGAGACATAATATTTTTGTTCATTCTATTTAAACTCTTATTAATTATGACATCACAATCTTTATTAATATCTTCTGTTAATCCTTTTTTTGTATTATCCAAAGATAATTTATGATTAGTATCATTAATCTCAATATATGCCAATAAATCATTAGACAAAACCTTATCACCTATAGAAAAAAAAATTTCTTTCAATATTCCATTTACAGATGATGGAACTTCTAAAACAATTTTATCTGTTTCTAAATCAACAATATTTTCACTACAAACTACTTTATCACCTATTTTTTTATGAAAAGCTATTACTGTTGCTTCTAAAACTGATTCTGGCAATAAAGGAACTTTAACTTCAAATAACATTTTTAAAAACCTTTATATTCAAAAATATAATTTATTACTAATATACATAGTACATTATTTCTATGTATAAAATATTTATTGTTTAAAAAAAATCAAAAAAATAATACAAATTTTAAATATATTTTATATTAAAACTATAAATTAATAGCATCTTCAATAATTTTTTTTTGTTCAACAATATGACGTTGAAAATTTCCTACAGCAGTTGAAGCCAAACAATCCCTTCCAATATATACAAAATGTTTATCTCTGATTCTTAAATATTCTTCAAGGTTTATTTTAATATAACTCCAAGCTCCCTGATTTTTAGGCTCTTCTTGGCACCAAACTACTGTATTTACCGAAGAAAATTTATCTATTTCATCTAAAATCTCTTTTTTAGGAAAAGGATAAAGTTGTTCCAACCTAATTAAATGAATATTAATTATACTCCTTTCTTTTATCCTATTAAAAATCTCATAATAAATTTTACCACAACATAATATAATTTTATTAATTTTTTTTTCTTCAATTCTATTTATTTTAGAATAAATTGCGTAAAATTTCCCAAAAACAAAATCATCTATAGATGAAACTGATAATTTATTTCTCAGTAAACTTTTAGGCATCATAACTATTAAAGGTTTTTGTATAGGACCTATAACTTGTCTACGTAATATATGAAAAACTTGAGCAGGCTCCGTTGGTACACAAACTTGTATATTATCCTGTGCTGATAATTGTAAAAATCTCTCTATTCTAGCTGAAGAATGTTCAGGTCCTTGTCCCTCATAACCATGAGGCAAAAATAAAACTAATCCAGAAGAAATTCCCCATTTACTTTCCCCAGAAACAAGAAATTGATCAATAACAACCTGAGCAACATTTGCAAAATCTCCAAATTGTGCCTCCCAAATAACCAAACAACGAGTATTAAAAATAGAATAACCATATTCAAAAGCTAATACAGATTCCTCCGAAAGTGGAGAATTAATTATTGTAAAATTTCTTCCGTAATTACTTGCCATAACATGTAATGGTCCATAAGAATTATTAGTTTCCATATCATAATATATTGCATGCCTATGACAAAATGTTCCACGAATACTATCCTGTCCTGATATTCTAATATCATAACCATCATGCAATAAACTAGCATAAGTAAGCATTTCTGAATATCCCCAATTTATCGGAATATTTCCAATAGACATTTTTTGTCGTTCTATTAAAATTCTTTTAACAACAGGATGAAAAATAAAATTATCTGGAACAGAATTTATATCTTTAGAAATTTTTATAAAAATTTTTTTAGATATTCCTGTATTAATAGTATTAACATCATGTATATCATGAAATGATAATAAAGAATCTCTATTAAGATTACTCTTTTTAAAAATTTCATTTCGTAAATTATCTATTAAAATCTTATCTTTTTCTAATAAAGAAAAATACTTTTTAACAAAATAAATTACTTTCTCCTTATTTATAATTTTTTCTTTCATAAGTTTTTTAATATATAGATCTAAAACTGTAGGAATTCTTTCAATTTTTTTATACATATTTGGTTGAGTAATAAATGGATCGTCAATTTCATTATGTCCATGACGCCTATAACAAATTATATCAACAATAACATCCCTTTTAAAACGCTTTCTAAATTCAAAAGCAATCTTAATAACGAACAATACAGATTCAGGATTATTCCCATTAACATGAAAAACTGGTATCTCTAACATTTTTGCTATATCTGTACAATAAAAAGTAGATCTTAAATCACATATATTACTAGTTGTAAAACCAATTTGGTTATTTAATACAATATGTATTGTTCCACCAGTCGTATAATTATCAATACGTGATAAATTAAACGTTTCCATAACAACACCCTGCCCAGAAAATGCAGCATCTCCATGAATAATTATAGGAAGAACAGTATTTTTCTTTTTCAAATCATTATTTTTATTTAATAGAGCACGTGAAATTCCTTGAATCACAGGATTCACAATTTCTAAATGTGATGGATTAAAAGATAAATAAACATGAACAATATTTCCATTAAGACTAAACAAATTAGAAGAACATCCCAAATGATATTTAACATCCCCAGTATAATATCTACTAAATTGAATTCCTTTATCATATTCACCAAACAAATCACTAACTTTTTTCCCCATAATATTAGATAATATATTTAAACGACCTCTATGTGCCATACCGATAACAATATTTTTAACTTTATTTTCCCCTGACATATTAATTATTTCTCGAACAACCGGAATTAATACATCGCCTCCTTCTAAAGAAAATCTTTTTTGACCAACATACCTAACACTTAAAAACTTTTCAAATTCATTAGAAGCTATCAAACTTTTTAATATAAAATATTTTTTTTCTATAGAAAAATTTTGCTTATTTTTAACTGATTCCAAATATTGCTGAATCCAATCGACTATTAATTCATCCTGGATATGCAAATATTCAACACCAATATTTTTACAATAAACTTCTTTTAAATCACTTAAAGTCTTATTTAAATCCATCTGAAATGTATTAATACAATCATGAAAAGACTGATTTATATCAAAATTATTAAACTTATATGTATTTATATCTAATTTTTGTTTTATAAAATTATTTTTATTTATTTTTTCTGAAAAAAATAATGGATTCAATGAAGCTAAATAATGTCCAAAACTTCTATAAGAATTTATTAAATCTTTTATTTTACTATTTTTAATAAATTGTTTGATTCTTTCATCACTACTAAAATTTACAGTTTCAATATAATTTTCTTTCTTATTTATAACCGTTTTCTTCATTAATATTCTATTATCTAATTCTTTAATCTTATTAAAAACATCTTTCCAAATATCAAAATTTAATAATGAACTATTTACAAAATCTTCATATAAATTACAAATATAAAACATATTATCTATAGACAAATCAAAAATTAAATTGATCTTAGTTAAATTTTTATTAATATCTTTCATTTCTTCATTTACAAAATACTTTTATTTAAATTTTTATAAATCAAAAAAACATCTTTAATAATTTTAAACGAATTTTTGAAATAATCTCTGTTATATTAATATTTTTTGGACATACAGTGGTACAATTCATAATAGATCTACAACGAAACACACTAAATGGATCTCGTAATTTATAAAGTCTATCCAATTTTTCTGTATCACGACTATCAACTATAAATCTATATGCTTGAACAAGAGCAGCTGGACCAATAAACTTATCAGGATTCCACCAATAAGATGGGCAAGAACTAGAACAACAAGCACACAAAATACATTCATATGAACCATTCAATTTTTTTCTATCATCTTGAGATTGTCGATATTCAGAATGAAACATTTTTTTCTGCTTATTCAATAAATAAGGTCTAATACGTTCATATTGTTTATAAAAAATACTTAAATCCACTACTAAATCACGTATTACAGGAAACCCTGGCAACGGTCTTAATATTAACTTTTTACTTTTTATAGAAAATACTTTTGTAACACAACTTAATACATTTTTTCCATTAATATTTATAGCATCAGAACCACATACCCCTTCTCTGCATGAACGTCTAAAAGCGAGTGTAGAATCTTGTTCTAATTTTATCTTTTCTAAAACAGAAAGCAACATGATATCCTTATCGTAAGGGACATTAACTATATAATTTTTCATATGCGGTTTATTATCTTTATCAGGATAATAACGATAAATTGATAAATATATTTTTTTAAAATTACTCAAAATTTTTCCTTCTTATTCAGTTAAAATACTAACTAATAAATACGTTCCTTTGGATTAAAAGATTTAATAAATTTTGTATCAACATTAACAGAACGAAAAGAAACAGTTTCATTCTTTTTAAAAAACAAAGTATGTTTCATCCAATTAATATCATCTCGTTTAGGAAAATCTTCTCGAAAATGAGCACCTCTACTTTCTGTTCTAATTAATGCTGATTTTGCAGTAGCAAATGCGACTTCCATTAAATTATCTAATTCTAATACAAAAATTCTTTCAGTATTAAAAATTTTACTTTTATCAAATAAAATAGAATTATCTAAACGCTCTTTCAATAATTTTAATTTATTTATACCCAATTGCATCAATTTCCCAGTTCTAAAAACTCCAAAATTATCTTGCATAATTCTTTTCATTTCCTTATATATTAGATAAGGATTTTCTCCATTTTTATCTTTTTTATTTTCCCATTTTAAATATCGAGATAAAGAACAAATAATATCATCATTACTGATGAATTTATTAAGACTAGGAATCGTTTTCAATCTCCACATATTTTCTATATGTAATCCAACAGCTTTTCCAAAAACTATTAAATCTAATAAAGAATTACCTCCCAATCTGTTCGCACCATGAACAGAAACACATGCGCATTCTCCAACAGCATAAAGACCCTCTACGATATTATCCATGTTATCTTTTTGAGTTAAAACTTGTCCATAAATATTAGTAGGTATACCACCCATACTATAATGACATGTTGGTACTACTGGTATTGCATCATAAACTGGATCTATCGAAGCAAATTTCATAGACAATTCACGAATACCAGGTAATCTAGACTGAATCAAATCCAACCCTAAATGATCTATTTTTAATTTTACATAACCAATACCTTCACTATTACTATTATCTATAAAGCCTCTTCCACAATCTATTTCCTTTGCTATAGACCTAGATACAACATCTCTAGATGCCAAATCTTTAACCATTGGAGCATAATTTTCCATAAAACGCTCACCATATTTATTAATTAAATATCCACCTTCACCTCGACACCCTTCAGTAATTAAAACACCTGAACCTAAAATTCCAGTAGGATGAAACTGCCACATTTCCATATCTTGCAATGGAAAACCTGCCCGTAACACCATTCCTAATCCATCACCAGTATTAATATAAGCATTTGTAGTAAATTGATAAATATGACCAGCACCTCCAGTTGCAATGACACAAACACGAGATTGTATAAAATAAATCTCTCCTGTTTCAATACAAATAGCAGTTACTCCTACTATACAATCTGACATATCTTTTACTAAATCAATAACATACCATTCACTAAAAATACAAGTTTTTTCTTTTAAATTTTGTTGATACAAAACATGCAATAAAGCATGCCCAGTTCTATCCTCTGCAGCACAAGTACGTGTAGCCTGTTCATATCCAAAATTTTTAGTTTGCCCCCCAAATGGACGTTGATAAATCTTTCCATCTTTTGTTCTTGAAAATGGTAAACCCATATGTTCTAACTCATACACAGCATCAGGTGCGTTTCTACATAAATATTCGATACAATTTTGATCTCCAATATAATCTGAACCTTTAACAGTGTCATACATATGCCATTCCCAAGAATCATTATCTACATTTCCTAATGCAGCAGTAATTCCTCCTTGAGCTGAAACAGTATGAGAACGAGTGGGAAAAACCTTTGAAAATAAAGCAACTTTAATCTTAGATTTAGATAATTGCAACGCAGTTCGCATTCCAGCGCCACCAGCTCCAATAATTATAACATCAAATTTTTTATAAGCATTAACCAACATTTTTAAATTACCTAAAAATAACTATAACTCCATATATAAATTGAATCATTAAATAAATATATACTACTATATATAGTAATAAACGATAAAATATTTTTTTTACATAATCAGTTATTATTGTCCATAAACCAATCCAAACATGTAAATTTAAAAAAAATAATGTAAGTACACTTGATACTTTAAATACATTAGAATTAAATAATTTAACCCAATTATCATAAGTCAATCTATGACAAAAAAGCCAATATATCGAAAACCATAAAAAATAAAAGAGTAAATACATTGAAGTAACACGTTGTATAATCCAATCTTTTATTCCACTGCCAGTTAAACTACCCATATATCTTTGTTTTATCATATTAATGACACCCCAACAACACATAATAATAAACATTCAATAATAATCATAAAATAAATAGTTACTTTCCCAATTCCAATTGTATTAACGAAAACAAAATCCATCAACAAATGACGTATTCCAAATAATAAATGATGAATAAAAAACATACTAAAAATCCAAACTAATATTTTAAAATATGTATAAAAAAATAATATCTGTGTAACATAAAGAAAAAAGACTTTGTCTTTAGCCAATAAATGAAAATAATAAAATATAAATGGAAAAAATAAAAATAAAATAAATCCAGAAATTCTATGTAAAATAGAAACAATCATCATTAAATTAAAATCAGTAAAATTCAAATATAAATTTACAGGTCTATTTTTTTTAGTAATTTTAAAATTTCTCGAGTTATTGACCATATTTTATATATTCCTATAAATTTTAAAAATAACGATTCATATCCTACTTTGATATTAAATTTTATTTTTTTAAATATATTTTCCCAAGTATTCTAGGAATTATTAATTTAATATATCATCCATTATTAAAATAATAAATTTTTATATTTCAATTATAAAATTAAAAAAAATATATTTTATATGTTGTTATATAAAAACAATAAATTAAAAAACTAATTATATTATTTTTTTATTAACACAGCTTAAAATTAATTATTATTTTTTGAAATAAATTCTTTTATATATTTTACTAAACATAAAATTAAAGAATATTAAACTATACCCCATAAGGTACAGTTAGTTCCCCACATAAATTACTAACCATCATTTTTTTTATAACTTTAATTGATAAATTTTTATTTAACAAATAAAGTAATTTACAATAAGCTGCTTCTAATGTTAAATCCCATCCATTAATTAATCCTAATTTTTTTAACCAATATCCAGTTAAATACTGATTCATATTAACACATCCTTGAATACATTGACTACAATTAACAATTAGTATTCCATTTTTACAAGCTCTCTTTAAAATTTTCAAAAATTGAAAATTATTATTTTGAGCATTTCCAGAACCATATGTTTCTAATATTAATCCATGTAATGGATATTGCAATAATCTTCCTAAAATATCAATAGATATTCCAGGAAACAAACGAAAACTAATAATTAGCTTAGCATTTAATTTCTGTAATTTAAATCTTTTTTTTGGCTGAGGAAGTAATAATTCTTTATAAAATTTCACAGACATCCCAACAAATGCCAAACAAGAAAAATTAGGAGATCTAAAAGCATTAAGACAATAAGTGCTCATCTTTTTAGTTCTATTGCCTCTTAATAAATAACGATTAAAATAAATACAAACTTCATAAATAAATTGAATAGAACTAAAAAAAAGAGAAGTAATAATATTATTTATTGCATCACTTTTAAATTCTAATAAAGGAATTTGTGATCCAGTAATTATCACAGGTTTCCCTAAATTTTCTAACATAAAAGATAGGATTGAAGCAGTATATGACATAGTATCTGTTCCATGTAAAATAACAAATCCATCATAATATTGATACTCATTTTTAATATCAGTACCAATTTTATTCCAAGACTCAATAGAAATATTAGAAGAATCTAATAAAGGATCATATTCTTTAATTACATAATCAGGCATATTATTATTTTTTAAACAAGGAATTTTTTCCAAAGCTGATTTTACATAACCTGTTATTGGAGTATATCCATTACTTGTTTTAATGCTACTGATTGTACCTCCTGTATTTATAATAAGAGTGCGTTTTCTCATAAAATCTGAAAAATAATAATAAAATTTGTTATTATTTTTAATAATATTTCTTTAAAGCAGAAGTACTAACAATAAAATTTTTTATATTAAATCTTTTGCAAAAAATTAATAAACATTATTTTACAATGAAAATAGAAAAAATTTTTATTTTTTTTAAAAACCATTATTTATGGATAAAAAAACAAAAAATTTTTTAATTACAAATTACCAATATTTAAATAGTATAAAACTCTAGTAATAAATCATTAATTTATATCTTAACAACATAAACTTTAATATTGATTAAAAATCAAAATTTATATTAATAATAAATTTAAAACAATACCGATCATATTTATATGAAATTAATATAACAATGTTATATATCAATTATTTCAATAAAATAAATTATTTTAAATCTAAAACTATACTTTATAATATAATTTTTTATTTAAGTAATTTATATTTTTATAATTAATTATTTCAATTAAAAATTAATTATTTAATATCTTAAAAGATTATCTAACAATTATAGATATAAAAAGTAAACATATGAAAATTTATATAAAATTCTTAAAAAAAATTTTAAAATACGGAATAAAAAAAAATAACAGAACTAACATACCAACTATTTCTATATTTGGCTATCAAATGCATTTTGAATTAACAAATGGATTTCCATTAATTACTACAAAAAAAATTCATATACGTAGTTTTATTTATGAACTGTTATGGTTTTTACGAGGAGAAACCAATGTTAAATATCTAAAAAAAAATGGAGTAAATATATGGAATGCATGGGCCGATTCCAAAGGAAATCTAGGACCTATATATGGTCATCAATGGAGATCATGGAAGACAACAAAAGGAAATAGTATAGATCAAATAAAAAATATAATAAAAGAAATTAAAAAAAATCCAAATTCTAGAAGATTACTAGTTAATTCATGGAATGTTGAAGATATACATAAAATGTCTATAGCACCCTGTCATGTTTTATTCCAATTTTTTATTTATAACAACACTATTTCTTGCCAAATTTATCAACGTTCTGCTGATGCATTTTTAGGAGTACCATTCAATATAGCTTCATATTCACTTTTAACTCACATGATCGCTCAACAATGTAATCTTAATGTAAAAAAACTTGTTTGGACAGGTGGAGATTGTCATATCTATACTAACCATATAGATCAAGTAAATTTGCAAATATCACGAAAACCATTTCCTTTACCTATTTTAAAAATAAAAAGAAAACCTAAATCTATTTTTTCTTATAAATATTCTGATTTTGAATTCATGAATTACAAATCTCATTTAAAAATAACAGCACCTATAGCTATATAAAAAAATATTTTTTGGTATTTATATTTTGTAAATAATTAAAAATATGTCTTAAAACAAATCAAGACAAAAATAAGCTATTTTTTTTATTATTTATTTCAAATCCAATTAAAGGAATATCTAAATTTTTATTTAAAGCTAAAACTTTAAATAATTCTCCCATTTCATGAGGTTGTAATAAACTTTTAGCAATTTGTGTAATAAAGAAATTATTATTCATATTTTCTTTTAATAAATCTAAAAATCCACTAGAAATTAAAAAAGAAGATTGATTTGTATATCCTGATACCTTGAAACCTGTTAATTTTGCAGATTCAGCAACTTGTGTGAAATTAACATGAGAAGTTATATCTTGTCTACCTAAATGTATTAAAGGATTAGTATGAGATCTATGACGATAATGACACATTATGGTTCCCATATATCGATCAGGATGATAATACTCATGCAAAGGAAATCCATAATCAATAATTAATACTACTCCTCGATAGAGAATTTTATAACATTTTTTTATCCAAAAATCAATTAATAAATTAACTTCTGAATAATAATCATATAAATTTTTAGGAAAAAATTTTTTTAAATATTGAATTAAAGTATAATTTCTACAAGATTTAAATACTTCTTTTAATTGATGATCTGAATCATATTTAATATAACTTTCTAATATTTTATCTTTAGTTTTGAAAAATCTATGTACTGGAAAAGCATCTAAAAATTCATTGGCAATAATTAGTCCATTAATTTTCTTTCTTGGCCATTTTTTAAACCATTTAATACGATTAAATAAATGAGGAATTTTTTTTTTATTAAAAAAAATTGATGATTACGTAATGTTTCACTAATTTCTAATATATAATAAAATTTTGGTAATGAACCATACTTTTCTAAATAAAGTAAAATATCTATACACAACTTTCCACTACCAGCACCACATTCTATAATAATTGGATCAACCAACTGACATAATATTTGGTTGCTTTGAATTGCAATAACAGATCCATATAAAGAAGTTAATTCTGGAGAAGTAATAAAATCTTTTTTAATTCCAAATTTTTTAAAATTCGAATTATTATAATATCCTATCAATGGAGAATACAAAATTATTCTCATAAAATTTAAAAAAGAAATACTTTTATTTTTTTTAAAATAATTCTTATATAATATTGAATATATATTTTTACTTAACATAAACAAAAAATTTTAAAAATTAAAAACTAATTTAAAAAATATAATTATATTATAAATAAACATACTCTCTCTAATTTAATTTTTTTTAATTGAAACTTCAATTAAAAAAAATATTTTTATTATCAAGAATTTTTCATTAAATCTATAGGAATTTCAAATCCTGTAGTTAATTTATTCATTTTTTCCTTAGATATTTTTTCTATCTTTCTTTTAGCATCATTTATTGCTGCAGCTACTAAATCCTCTAACATACTAATGTTATCAATCAAAGTAGGATCAATCTTTACCCATCCATTTCTCACTTCATGATTACCATCCATTTTTATTATTACTAATCCCCCCCCTGATTTTCCTTCTACTATTACATTGGATAACTGTTGTTGAGTATCTTGCACTTTTTCCTGAATTTTTTTTGCTTCTTCTATTAATTTACTAAAGTTTTGATTAATATTCATCTAAAACTCCTAAATTTTTTAAAATTTAATTACTAAATAATTTTTAATATTTAACAATATTATTTCTAAATCAAATCATTTTCAATTAAAACTAAATAAATATTTTTTCTAGAAAATATATTAAATTACAAATATTTTTCTAAAAAACTGTACAAATTTAATTATTTTAAAAAAATTATTAAAAAATCAATTATTTTTAATAAACTTTTGTTGAATATTTAACATACGAAATATAATCATTTCAAATCCTATACTAGGAATAGGAGCAAAGTCTATATCTTTATAATGTTTTAAACAAATGCGATATAACAACTGAACATATTGCGATGGAATTTTATTGGCTATTAATTGTATTGATTTATTAAAAGATAAATGAAAATTTTGAATACATTTCCATTTCGGAAAAAACTGTAAAATTGTTATTTTATGTAAATAAATTAATATTTTTTCTAAAATATAAGAATAACAACTGTTATTTTTAACAGCATCTTCCATAATCAAAATTAAAGATTTAATTTCATTATTGGCTAAACATTCTAAAATTTTCAATGCATAGTTTTTTTTACCAATTTTAATAAAATATTTGATATTATCCAAACTTAAATAATTATTTTTACAAATATTAATACTTTTATCTAATAAATTCAAAGCATCTCTCATACTTCCTTTAGATAATTTAGCTAAAAAGCATAATGCTTTTTCTTCATAAAAAAATTTTTCATTTTCCATTACAAATTTTAAATGTTCTTTAATCAGTTCTATAGAAAAAGGCTGAAGCTCAAAATGTAAACATCTAGATAAAACTGTACATGGTATTTTTTGTAAATTTGTAGTAGCTAATAAAAATTTTACATGAGAAGGAGGTTCTTCTAATATTTTTAATAAAGCATTAAAGCTATGCTGGGATAACATATGTACTTCATCAATTAAATAGATTCTAAATCTTCCTTGACAAGGTAAGCAATAAACATTATCCAAAATATCTTTTATATCTTCAACTTTTGTTTTAGAAGCACCATCTATTTCAATAAGATCTATAAAACATCCATTATCAATATTTTTACAAATATCACATTTCTGACACGGATCAATTGTAATTCCTTTTACACAATTTAAAGATTTTGAAAAAATTCTAGCTATACTTGTTTTTCCAATTCCTCTTTCACCACTAAAAATATAAGAATGATGTATTCTATTATTTAATATAGAATTACATAAAATATGTACTGTAGATTCTTGACCTTTTAGTTCTGAAAAACTACGAGGTCTCCATTTTATAGCTAATGTAATATAATTCATGTATAAAAAATATTGTATTAAAATAATAATAATTAATAATTTTTTTACTTTCGGTAATTTTATAAAATATATTCTATTCGTACACCCGAATTAATTACTACCGATGCTTCCTTCCAGACCTGTCGGAATTTATAATATCACTCGCCGTAGATTTATTTATATTTATAAAATTACCGTTTTTCATTAATTGAAAAATGTAAAAAAAATATTAAATATCAATGTTTTTTACTTCCAAAGCGTTATCAATAATAAACTTTTTTCTTGGTTCTACTTGATCTCCCATTAATGTTGAAAATATTTTATCAGCTATAAATGCATCTTTTATTGTTACTTTTAACATTCTTCTTATATCAGGATTCATTGTAGTATCCCATAATTGTTCTGGATTCATTTCTCCTAAACCTTTATATCTTTGTATAACTTGACCACATTTTTCTTCAGTTATCAACCAATGCAATACTTGATCAAAAGATATTATTTTTAATACTTTATTATTTTTTATTATTTTAAATCCATTTTTTACATATTTTTTAATTTCTTCTCCTAAATTCATTATCTTAATATAATCTTTGGATAAAAAGAAGCTCTTGTTAATAATAAAAGATTTACTTAATCCATATTTAATCACAGTTATAGAAGGAAGATAAGAAAATATTTCTTCTTTGTATATTAAAGATACATCATAATAAATGTTTTTGTTAAAATACAAATTTTGTAGACTATCACATAATTTTTTACACCAAACATTAATTAATTTTTGAGAACTAAAATCTTTTTCTTTTAAAAAAGGTAAATAAAAAAGTCTATTTAAAACATCTAAATCATATTCATTAGAATAATTGGCAATAACTTTTTTTATAGATTGATATTTTAATAGCAAATTTTTGAAATCTAAAATAGAAATCTTTTCATGATCATTAGAAGAACAAATTTTAATATTCTGTAAAGAATTTTCAATAAAATATTTTAAAAGAGATTCTTCATCTTTTATATATTTTTCTTTTTTCCCTTTTTTAACTCTAAACAATGGTGGTTGTGCTATATATATAAAACCTTTTTTTATTAAATCAGGAATGTATCGATAAAAAAAAGTTAATAATAAAGTTCTTATATGTGCTCCATCTATATCAGCATCTGTCATAATAATAATTCTGTTATAGCGAATTTTATTTAAACAAAATTCATTTTTTCCTATATTACAACCAATGGCTGTTATTAAAGTTATTATTTCTTGTGAAGATATCATCTTGTCAAAATGAGCTTTTTCTATATTAAGAATTTTACCTTTTAAAGGTAATACAGCTTGAAATTTTCTATCTCTTGCTTGTTTAGCAGAACCACCAGCTGAATCTCCCTCTACTATATATAATTCACACTTTTCAGGATCCTTTTCTTGACAATCAGAAAGTTTTCCTGGAAGCCCAATAGTATCCATTAACATACTTTTTTTACGTGTAATTTCTCTTGCTTTTTTAGCTGCTTCTCTAGATTTAGCAGCTTCAATGATTTTATTAATAACTATTTTAGATGAAGAAGGATTTTCTAGTAAAAAATTATAAACTTCTTCAGAAACTACAGATTCTATTATAGATTTTACTTCAGAAGATATTAATTTATCTTTGGTTTGAGAGGAAAATTTCGGATCTGGTATTTTTATAGATAAAACTGCTGATAATCCTTCTCTTATATCATTACCAATTAATGGTATCTTTAATTTTTTAATATACCCTTCTTTTTCAATATAAGAATTTAGTGTTCTGGTTAATCCAGACTTAAATCCCATTAAATGAGTTCCGCCATCTTTTTGAGGAATGTTGTTAGTAAAACAAAGTATGTTTTCTTGAAAAGATTCATTCCATTGCATAGCTAATTCTACTTGAATATTGGATTTTTTTTTATAAATATATAAAATACTAGGTATAATAGGTTTTTTATTGAAATTTAGATATTTAACAAATTCAGATATACCTCCTTTATAAGAAAAATTATCACTTCTATGTGTTCTCTCATCGATTAGTTGAATACATACTTCTGAATTCAGAAAAGATAATTCTTTTAATCGTTTAAATAAAATCTCATAACGGAAGTTAATGTTTGAAAAGATATTTTTACTAGGTTTAAACCAAATCTTTGTTCCAGTTTTACAGGATGTTCCAATAATTTTTATAGAATTATTTGGAATTCCATTTCTATAGGACTGTTTATAAATATTTCCGTTACGGTAAATAAACAATTGCAATTTCTCAGAAAGTGCATTGACAACAGATACACCTACTCCATGTAAACCACCGGAAATTTTATACGAATTATCATCAAATTTTCCGCCAGCATGTAATGTTGTCATAATAATTTCTGCAGCTGACTTTCCTTCTTCTTCATGAATATCTACAGGTATTCCTCTTCCATCATCTTCTACAGTAACAGATTCGTTATTATGTATTGTTACATAAATTTTTTTAGAGAATCCTGCTAAAACTTCGTCTATGGAATTATCTACAATCTCAAATACCATATGATGAAGTCCTGATCCATCATCTGTATCACCTATATACATTCCTGGTCTTTTTTTTACAGCATCAAGTCCTTTTAATATTTTAATATTTTTAGAATCATAACTCATCATTTTAAGATTAAATTCGTTTTTTTTAAAAGATTCTTATTTTAAATTTTATATAATAAACTAATTAAATAAAAAATTCATTATTACATGATAACAGAATTTAATAAGAATATAGAAAATAATATTCCTATATTTTCATAGGCATTACTATGTATTTATAGTTATTATTATTATTTATTTGTATTAAAATACTACTATCTGAAGATTGCATTGATAATTTAACTAATCCTTTTGGTAATATGTTTAAAATTTCTAATAAATAATCTACATTTACACCTATTTTGATTTCTTTTCCTTTTGTATCCGCGTTTAATAATTCTATAGCATTTTCTTGTTCTTTATTAGTACTTGTTAAAATTAATACAGAGGGTTTTATATGCAATAAAATAGCTTTTGATTTTTCATTAGTTAGTATTGAAATTCTTTTTAATGCTCGTTTAAATTTATCTCGATCTATAAGAATAATCTTATCTTGATGTGTAGGAATGATTTTTTGATATGAAGGAAATTTTGCTTTTATTAGTTTTAATTCGATACTATATAATTTTGTGGAAAATTGCAAATAATTTTCATTCCCAGAGATAATAAGATCTGTATTTTCTGTATTAGACAATAGTTTAAGTATTTCTTGTACACCTTTTTTAGGCAATAAAAATTGGGAACTAAAATTAATTTTTTCATAAAAGAATTTCTTTATAGCCATTCTGTAACCATCAGTAGAAACTGATGTTATTTGTCCTTTTGTAAAATCTAATAATAATCCATTTAAGTATATTCTTGAATCACTTTTTGGTATGATAAAATAAGTAAATTGAAATAAATTAACAATATCATAAGATTTTATCATTATTTTAATAGTTGGATTTTTAAATTCACTAATTGGATAGTTTTTATAAGATAAAGTATTGAGTAAGAATTTACTATTATTGGTTTTAATTAATGCAGAATTTTTAATTGCAATAATTGATGGAATATCGTTTAAATCCAATAATTTTAATATATGGAACAATTTTTTTCCTGGAATAGTAATTGTTCCAGGAATTTTAATTTGATTTTCCATATTTTTGTTACATACAATATATGTTGTAATTTTAATTTCTAAATTTGTAGCAGATAAGACTATTTTATCTTTTTTAGAATCAATTAAAACATTATCTAATATTGTTAATGTATTATTTTTTTTATCTATGGCTCCTAAAACTATTGATAAAGCATTTAAAAAAGTTTTTTTAGATATTTTTATATAAAAAATTATATTTTTCTTTTTCATTAAATTGTTAATTATATTTTGAAAATATTATTTCAAGTATTTTTTTGTAATCTCTTAAAAGATTATTATTTAATTGTATTAATTTCCTCATTTTTTTGTAAGAATACAATGCTGTTGTATGATTTTTTTTATTAAAAATTGTACTAATATTATTGAAACTTAGATTTGTTAGTTTTCTAATTAATAGTATTGCCATTTGCCTAGATCTTACTAAATGAGCGTATCGTTTTTGAGATAAAAATTCTTTTGTTTGTATATTATAGTATTTCATTACTGCTTTTTTAATACTGTCAGTATCTACAGATTTCTTTCTTATGGTAATAAGATTTCTTAAACTATTTTTAGTTAATTTTATATCTATTTTTTTTTTAGTAAAAATAGAATTTTCAGCAATATTTTTCAGTGCTTCTTCTAATTCTAATACATTAGAATTAATGTGATTTGCTATAAAGTATATTACTTTTTTAGGTAAATTTATATTTAATTGTTTTGCTTTTTCAATCAATATTAAGATACGTGTATTAAAATTTGGTGGTTCAATTTTTACGGTTAAACCGTAATTTAATTTTGATTTTAATTGTTCTGTTAACCCAGTAATTATTTTGGGAGAAAGATTAGAAGTTAAAACTACTTGTTGTTGTTGTTCTAATAAAGTGTTAAAAGTGTGAAAGAATTCATTTTGAGAATATTTTTTGTTTGCAAAAAATTGAATATCTTCTAAGAATAATCCATTTAAAGATCTATAAAAGTTTTTAAATTCAATAATGCTTTTTTCTTTTATTGATTTAATCATATTAAATACAAAATTTTCTGAATGTAAATATAATATTTTATATTCAGGATTATTTTTTAGTATTTTGTTACCTATGGAATGAATTAAATGAGTTTTACCTAATCCTGTTTTTCCGTAGATTAACAATGGATTATATTTTTTGCCTGGTAACATAGATACTTTCATAGCTATCGATTTTGCTAGAAAATTGGAACTTCCTTCAATAAAGTTAGTAAAAGTAAATTTTTTATTAAAATTATTAAGATAACTAAAGGAATTAAATATTTTTTTTTTATATTTAAATAATTTTTTTTTTTTTATAGAATCGTTAATTTTTTTAGTTCCTATTTTTAAATAGATAACGTTAATTTTGTTATTGCTCAAGTATTTTATTGTTTTTTTTATTTCTGAGAAAAAATTTTCTTTGATTTCATTTTTTACAAATTGATTGGGTACCAATAAATTAATATGATTTTTTTTATCTTCTATTTGTATTGGTTTAATCCATGTGTTAAATTGTTTTGGGTAATTTTTTCTTAAAGAAAGTAGACATTTTTTCCATATTATTAATAGATTTTTTTGGTTTTTATTGTTCAACATTTTTTTAAAGCATATGAATAATTTTTTCAATATAAATTTTTTACTGTAAACATCTAATTTTTTAGGATTTTTGGTATTTATAAAATTTTATTTAATAAAAATTCTAAATTTTAATTTAATGGATTTTATATATTTTTTGTTTATTTTATATCTTAATAAGATTTTATTATTGAATAATATTAGTTAATTAAAATATTTTATTTCTAATAAAATTTTACAAAAAAATTTAAAATTTATTATTTTGCCAAATACTTTTAAAGTATAAATATATTTGTTTTTATTCTTTTTTCATATTTTTGTATGAATAAATATTTTTCTTATTTTTTAATAAAAATTAAGCAATTTTTTATGAAATTAGATGTTTAATTCTAAGTTTCTTTTATTTTATTACATATTTTTGGTTTTTTATTACTTTTATTTAGAGTCAATTATCTTAGTATTTTTAGAAATTGTCAATATTTTCTTTTTTGAAGCAATACATAAATAATAATATATATATATATGTTACATAAAAAAAAGAATATTAATTCTTTCATAGAATAAAGATCTTAATATATTTAAGTAAATTCTTTAATAAAAGATAGAATTATATTTCTTAATATTAGTATATAAAAAATTTTTTTTTACTTTTGTATAGTCTCTACGATTTTTTTAAAATTTTAAAAGTGATAATATTTTTTATATTATGTGTATAACTATGAACAAAAATATATTTTTATATATGTGTATTTATAAATACACATATATAATATTTTATATTTATTGTTGTGAATAATTTTTGATATTGTGAATAAGTTGTGCATAACTTGTATATATTTAATCTTTATTAAAAAAATTTATGTTAAATTTTGTTGACTAATTAATAAAAATTACATATATTGTTTAATACTTTGATTTTTATTTATTTTTGTATATTTTATTGGAAAATATTTATGAAAAGAACTTTTCAGCCTAGTAATTTAAAAAGAAAAAGGTGTCACGGTTTTAGATGTAGAATGTCTACAAAAAATGGTCGATTAGTATTAAGTAGGCGGAGAATGAAAGGGCGAAAAAGGTTGTCGGTTTAATAATAAATTTAATATAAGGTAGTTTATTCTTATAGAGGAATAATTATTATGTATTTTTTTGGTAAGAGTAGAAGAATATTTAAGACCAAAGATTTTGAATTGGTTTTTAGGAATTCAGAAAGAATGGTAGTTTTTTGTTTTATTTTATTGTTTTGGAAGAATTTATTAGGGGATACCAGTAGACTTGGAATAGTTTTATCTAAAAGAATAATAAAAAAGTCTTGTAATAGAAATAATATTAAAAGACTTATAAAAGAAACTTTTAGGTTAATTACTTTTATTAATAATTTAGATATAGTTATTTTAGTAAATGCAAAGATAGTTGGCTTAAGTAATCAGTGTGTCATTTATATATTAAATGATGTTTGGAAAAAAATTCAGAAAATTAATATTTGAAAAAAAAGTGGAAGAAAAGAATCTTTTTTATTGAAAAGAACTATTTCTTTATAGTATAGTAAATTTTTTAAAAAAATTGCATTAAGTAGTAGGAAAATCTAAATTATTAATTAGTTTATTTGTATTTATTAGTGAAATAGATAGGAAATCATTTTTATGGTCAATTTGCGAATCTTATTGTATATGGTTTTTTTTCTAGTTGTATATTTTTTGTGGATGGCATGGGAAAAAGATCGTTTATTTTTTACAAATTCATCATATAATAAAAGCACTTTTATTGGTACGGATCAAAAAAATGAAGATTTTTCTTCTTTTATTCAAGAAAAAAAAATATTTTTTCTAAAAAAATTGAGGTATTCAAGCAAATATAGTTCTGTTTATTTGAATTTTTTGAAAAAATATTCTTTAGTACATATTAAAACTAGTGTATTAAACTTATATATTAGTTTAAAGAATGGAAATATAATATTAGCGGAATTGGTAAAATATCCTGTAAGAATAAATAGTAGAGATTCAGTAAAGATTTTGGATTGTAAAAAAAATAATTTCTTTGCTGCAAATAATTTTTTATATTTATTACGTAATAAAAAGTTAGAAATGTTAAAATTAAATTTTAGTTCAAATAGAGTTGATTATAATTTAGAAAATAAAAAAAATAACATGTTTAATGTAGTTCTGTATTCAAAAATAGATCATTTTTTGGAAGTAAAAAAGATTTTTTCTTTTGTTAAGAACAGTTATTTGATTTCTGTAAGGTATTTGATTAAAAATATTGGTGAATATCCTTTAAAATTATATGTTAATTCCCAGTTGTTAAATATTTTACCTGAAAAAGAGTATTCAAATCTTTTTCATGTAGGATCTTATATTGGAGCTTCTTATTCTAATATTGGACATCATTTTTATAAAAAAATTAGTTTTAAAAGTATGGAAAAAAATAATTTGGTAGAAAAGTTTTTTAATGGATGGATTGCTATGCAACAACATTATTTTTTAAATGCTTGGATATTTCATAGTAAATCATTATCTAAAAATTTAACAAATAGGAGTAGTGATAGTTTTATTTATACTAAGGTAATTAATAGAAGTAATATTCATGTTATTGGAATTATTTCAAAAAATTTAATTGTTATTCCTAAAAGGAATAAGATAATTTCTTTTAAATTATATATAGGACCTAAAATAGCAAGTGTGTTAAAAAATATTTCTCCTGCATTGAATTTAACAATCGATTATGGTTGGTTCTGGTTTTTATCTTCTTTACTATTTAGTTTAATGAAATTAATAAATACTATTACAGGTAATTGGGGATGGTCTATTGTTTTAACAACAATTTTAATAAAATTATTGTTTTATCGTTTATCTATGACAAGTTATAAATCTATGTCTTCTATGAAGAAATTACAACCAAAACTTAAATCTTTACGTGATTTTTATGGTGATGATAAGAATAAAATAAATAAATTAACTATAGATTTGTATCGTCAAGAAAAAATAAATCCTTTTAGTAGTTGTTTACCCATTTTAATACAAGTTCCAGTGTTTATTGCTCTTTATTGGGTTTTATTAGAGAGTATAGAGTTTAGACAAGCTAATTTTATTTTTTGGATAAAGGATTTAAGTGTTGCAGATCCTTATCATATACTATCTATAATTATGGGTTTAACAATGTTATTTCAACAAAAATTGAATTCTTCTTCCCAAGAAGATTTTATGCAAAATATGATGATTATTTTTTTTCCAATTTTGTTTACTGTTTTATTTTGGAATTTTCCATCAGGTTTATTATTGTATTGGAGTGTTAATAACATGATTTCTATAGTTCAACAATGGATTTTTTTAAAAAGATATGGATAAGACTATTTTTATAGTTATTTTAAATTTTAAATTTTGGTAAATACAGTTTTTTTTTAAATGATTTTAGATACTATAGTTTCTGTAATTACTCCAATAGGGAGAGGCGCGGTAGGTATTGTTCGTTTGTCAGGTAGTTCTTCATATTCTATTGCGTTGAAAATTAGCAATGCTGAGTTCTTGATTCCAAGAAAATGCCATTTTTGTTTATTTACTGGTAGAGATAAGAAAATTTTAGATAAAGGATTAATTACTTATTTCAAGGCTCCAAAGTCTTTCACAGGGGAGGATGTGATTGAGTTTCATTTGCATGGTTCTCCAATTATATTAGATATTTTATTAGAGGAATGTATTTATTATGGTGCTAGATTGGCTTTTCCTGGGGAATTTTCTAAAAGAGCTTTTATTAATGGAAAAATTGATTTAACTCAAGCAGAAGCAATTTCTGATATTATTCAATCTACATCTAAAATAAGTTTAAATATGTCTATGCGTTTATTATGTGGTAATTTTGGTAAGATGATTAAATTTCTTAATAAGAAAATTGTTAATCTTCGTATTTCTATTGAGGCATTTATTGATTTTGCTGAAGAAGTGTTTAATTTAAATCAAAAGAAAATATTAAATAAAATAAACGATATTTTGTTTTTGTTTGAAAAAATTAAAAAAAATACTGTACAAGGAAAAAAATATGTTGAAGGTTTAAAAATTGTTATTTTAGGAAATACTAATGTTGGAAAATCCACTTTAATTAATACTTTGTCTAATAAACAAATTTCTATGGTAACTAGTATACCTGGTACTACTAGAGATCTTATTAGAACAGATATTTTTTTAGATAATTTTCTTTTGCATTTAGTAGATACTGCTGGTTTAAGAAAGAAATCAGGAATTATTGAAAAAGAAGGAATTAGATTGGCAAAAAGAGAAGCTTCTTATGCTGACTGTATTTTTTTTGTTATTGATTCTATAGAATCTTTACAAAAAATTAAATCGAATAAAATACTTAATAAATTTTCATTAAAAAATATACCTATTCTTATTATTTTTAATAAAATTGATATTTTAAATATTACACCGAAAAGGTGCTCGAATATTGTTTATATCTCTGCTAAAAAAAAAATGGGAATAGATCTTATTCAAGATTTTATAAGAGAATTATTTTTTAATAATATTCAGCAGTCAATAGATGAAAAAATTTTAATTAAAAAAAGACATAAAAATGCCTTAGATAAGGCATATAGTTTTTTGTTATTTAGTAAGAAGAAGATAATTTCTTGTCAGTTAGATGAATTATTAGCTGAAGATTTAAAATTAGCTCATCAATATTTAGGAGAAATTACTGGGGAATTTTCTTCGAATGATTTATTAGAAGAAATTTTTTCTAATTTTTGTATAGGAAAGTAAAATGTACATTTATTGAAAATAATTTATTATTTTATTTACTTCTTTATACATATTCTTTTATAACGAAATATTTTTTATATAATTTTATGTTATTAATTTTTTATTGTATATTTTGGTAAAATGATTATAAATTCTCCTTTTTTATTATATTGATTTAATAAAATCCAGGATTTTATTTTATCTCCAGTTTCAAATATGAAAGTTTCAAAAGATTTGGTTATTTCTTTGAAAATAGCATATTTATATTGTATTCCATATATTTCGTTTATATTATTTATTGATTCTATGATTTTGTATTTAGTTTCATATATGATAGTTGTTTCTTTTTTATATTTTATATATTCAATTTGTTTTTTTCTGTTATTAGAATTAGAAGATAAAAATCCAGTAAAGAAAAATGTATTACATGGTATTCCAGAAGAACATATTGCTGCAATTAAGGCACATGCTCCAGGAATTGGTATGACAGGAATTTTTTCTTTTCGTGCTTTTTTTACTAAAGGAAATCCTGGATCATTGATTAATGGCGTTCCAGCATTACTGATTAATGCAAATGATTTTCCATTTTTTAATTTATTTATAATATGATCACTAATTTTGTTTTCGTTAAAAATGTGAAATGAAATTAATGGTTTTATTATATTAAATGATTTAAGGAAATAATAAGAATATTTAGTGTTTTCTGATAAGATATAATTAACTTTTTTAAGAATTTTTATAGCTCGTAAACTGATATCATCACGGTTTCCTATTGGTGTTGCAACTATATAGAGCTTTCCGATTTCATTAGGCATTGATATTTAATGTTTTTAACTAATTTAAGTTTTAATATATTATACTATTAAATAATAGAACGTAATTATTTTTTATTTTTACTGAAGAATATTAAGTTTGATGAATAAAAATATTTATATTTTATTTAGTGTTTATATGAATAAATTATTATTTAAATTTAATTTAAAAAAGATAAATTTAGATTTAAAAAATGTTAATTATATGTTTTTATATAATTTTTATATTTTTAAATATTTTAATTTTATTTATAGATAAATATTTTAATTTTGATGAATTAGATTTAGTTTGTTATTATCATCACATATATTTATAAAAATAAAAATTAAAATTTTTATTTTTATAAAATTTAATTTTTTTTTAAATATTGATATATATATTAAATATGGATCGATCAAAAAATTATTATTTAATTTGGTGTGTTATTATATTTCAAATTATTAGTACAATAATATTTTCTATTATTTTTAAATATATTTTTACAGTAAATGAAATGATAACTGTTTTGTTGAGTGGATTAAGTACGATTTTCCCTTTTTTATTTTTTGTGTTTTATTGTTTAAATAATTTCAATAAGTTTACCTTAGAAAAATTTTATTTTGGAGAGGTGTTAAAGATTTTATTTAGTGTTGTTATATTTACTTTAATTTTTTGTTTAGTAAAAATTAATTTTTTAGTTTTTTTTTTATGTATATTGTTAATCTTATGGGTTATTGGATTGTTTTTATACTTTAATAGTATATATATATAAATATATATGTAACAATTTTATAAAGGTATTGGTAATAATGTGTTATTTTAATTCGAAAAGTAAATTTTAGATTAGGGGAATTAGATGGATTTAAATACAAAATATATCAAACATCATTTGAATCATTTGGTATTTAATTTAAATTGTGTAAATTTTGGTTGTAAAAAATTTTGGACTATTAATTTGGATACTATATTTTTTTCAATTTTTTTAGGATTAGTTATAGTAATATTTTTTTATTCTGTAACGCGCAAGTTAGATTTATTTGCCCCTGGAATTTTTCAAAGTTTATCTGAAATTGTTTTAGAGTTGGTTAACAGTCAGATTAGAGATTGTTTTGGTAAAGATAAAAAATATTCTTTTATTGGATCTTTGGCTTTGACAATATTTACATGGATTTTATTAATGAATTTAATGGATGTTGTTCCTTTGGATTTTTTTTCATTTTTTTTGCATTTTATAGGAATTAATTATATCAAAATAGTTCCAACAAATGATTTGAATATGACATTTTCTTTATCATTTTCAGTTTTTATGTTATTTATTTTTTTTAAGATCAAAAAGAAAAATTTTTTTGGTTTTTTAAAGGAAATGTGTTTACATCCTTTTCATAATATTTTTTTAATTCCGTTCAATGTAATATTAAGTTTTTTAGATTTAATTGGAAAACCCATTTCTTTATCTTTACGTTTATTTGGAAATTTATATGCTGGTGAACTTATTTTTATTTTATTTTCTACATTAACTGTAGGAAAAAGTTTAACTTTATTAAGTTCTAAATTAGTTATAGTATTTTTTCAATGTATATTAATGTTTTTATGGTCTATTTTTCATATATTTATAGCAATTTTGCAGGCATTTATTTTTATGGTTTTAACTATAGTATATTTATCTATTGCATATGAAAAATGATAAAATAATTTGTTAAATTTGTGTAATGAAGATATGATATTATATTTTAATAATATTATTAAATATGTTGGAGGATAATTATTTATGCAAACATTGCATTTTGTAGCCCAGATTCAAAGTATGACTATTATTGCTGTTTCTATTTTAATAGGATTTGGTGCTTTAGGTACTGCTATTGGTTTTGGAATATTGGGAGGTAAATTTCTTGAAGGATCTTCTAGGCAACCAGAAATGATTCCAGTTCTTCAGATAAAGATGTTTATTGTAGCTGGACTTATTGATGCTGTAGCTATGATAGGTGTTGGCTTAGCTCTTTATTTTATTTTTGCTAATCCATTTTTAAGTGTTTTGACTGGAATTTATTCCAATGGATAAAAAATAAATATAATGTGAGTATTAATAGTTTATTATTTATTTTTTATAAAATTAACGAAATAATTTTAATGTTTTATAAGAAAGTTCATTAATGTTATATATAGAACAAGAGGAATGAAATTGGATATTAATTTAACTTTTTTTATTCAGATTGTTGTTTTTGCTGTATTTATTTGGTTTATGACGAAGTTTATTTGGCCTCCATTAGAAAAGATTATTGAAGAAAGAAAAAATAAGATAATTAAAGATTTTTCTGAAGCTGAAAGTAATAAGAAAGAGTGGAGTTTAATGAAGGACCAAATTACCTTAGAATTAGAAAAAGCAAAAGAAATGTCTAATATTATTATAAGTAAGGCTAATGAAAGAGCTTTTTATTTAATTGAAAAGGCAAAAAAAGATGCTAGAAACGAAGCAGATCAATATATAAAAGGTATAAAGGAATATTTAGATAAAGAAGTTATAAATGTTAAAAATGAATTAAGAAAAAATTTTGGTTGTTTTGTTATTTTAGCTGTGGAAAAAATTATATCCAGAGAAGTTAATAAAAAAGATCATGAAGATCTGTTAAATTTTTTAATTAAGGAAATTTAAAATGATTACTTTTAATAAAAATTTGAAAAAAATTTATGTAGAAATAATTCTTGCTTATTCTATGAAGAATAGAACTATGGTTGATTGGTTAAATATTTTAAAATTTTTTACAAAAATTGTATTGAATACAGAAATAGTTAGTTTGATTAGAAGATATAATTTAACTGTTAGTCAGCAAAAAAATCTTTTAATGTTAGATATGTTTGATGATTTTAAAGATAGAAATATTTTAGAAAAATTTTTAGATGTTGTAATTAGTAATGGACATTTTTTATTTTTGTCTGAAATTTATCGAGAATTTAGTTTTTTGTATTATGAAATGAAAAACATAACTATGGTTTATGTAATTACTTTTTTGAAATTGTCAATTTCATATCAGAAAAAATTGATTAATATTCTTAATAAGAAATTAGATTCTGAGATTAAATTGGAGATATTAATAGATAAATCAATTTTAGGAGGTGTAATTTTAATTATTGGTGATTTTGTTATTGATAATTCAATAAAAAGAAAATTGGAAAAGTTAAAAGTAAATTTAACTGAATAATAAAAGGTAAAATTTATGTTAAAAAACATTAATTTGAGTGAAATAGAAATAAGTGATGTTTTAAGAAAAAGAATAGAAGAGTTAGATATTTCTTGTGAAATGAGAAATGAGGGTACTATCATTAGTTTAAAGGATGGTATAGTTGAAATTAGTGGTCTTTCTGATGTATTTTTAGGAGAGATGATTTATTTTTATCAAAATAATATTTTTGGTTTGGTTTTAGGTTTTAATGATATTTATGTTAATGCTATTGTTTTAGGTGAATATTTACATTTATCTGAAGGGCAAAAAGTTCGTTGTACAGGTAATTATTTGGAAATTCCAGTTGGTTATAATTTTCTTGGACGTGTCGTTAATCCATTAGGAAAACCTATTGATGGAAAAGGAAAAATTCATTTTGATAAAATGCTTCCTGTAGAAAGAGATGCTCCTCAATTAATTTCTAGAAAGTCTATTTCTCAACCTGTACATACTGGTTTGAAATCTATAGATATTATGACTCCAGTTGGAAAAGGACAAAGAGAATTGATAATTGGTGATAGACAAACAGGAAAAACAACTATTGCAATGGATATTATTATTAATCAAAAAAATACTGGAATAAAATGTATTTATGTAGCCATTGGTCAAAAACTTTCTTCAGTTATATCAAATATAAAAATTTTAGAAAAAAATGATTCCATGAAGCATACAATATTTGTTGTAGCTTCTGCTTCAGATTCAGCATCTTTACAATTTATTTCTCCATATTCTGCTTGTTCAATGGGTGAATTTTTTATGGAAAATGGTGAGGATGCCATAATTATATATGATGATTTAACAAGACAAGCATGGGCTTATAGACAAATTTCATTATTGTTAAGAAGACCTCCTGGTAGAGAAGCTTATCCTGGTGATATTTTTTATCTTCATTCTAGGTTATTAGAGCGTTCTGCAAGAATTAGAGAAGAAGAAGTAGAAAAATTGACAAAGGGAAAGATAAAGGGAAAAACTGGATCATTAACAGCTTTTCCTATAATTGAAACTCAGTCTGGTGATGTTTCTTCGTTTGTTCCAACAAATGTAATATCTATAACAGATGGTCAAATATTTCTTGATTCAGATTTATTTAATTCTGGAGTAAGACCAGCAGTAAATTCTGGTCTTTCTGTTTCTCGTGTTGGAAGTTCTGCTCAAACTGATATAATTAAAAAATTAAGCGGAAGAGTAAGATTATCTTTAGCTCAATATCATGAATTGGAAGCTTTTTCTCAATTTTCTTCTGATCTGGATAAAATAACTTTAATGCAATTAGATAGAGGAAAAAGAGTGATGGAATTATTAAAACAAAAGAAATATTCTCCTGTTTCTGTTTTTGAAATTGCTATATCTATTATTGCATTAGACAAAGGATATCTTGATGATATTCCTATAGATAAAATTAATATTTTTGAAAAAAGTTTGCATAGTTATTCGAAAATAAATTATGAACAGTTTATAGAAGAAGTAAATAAAGAAACTTTATATTCGGATAATGTATTATCAAAAATGATAGATATTATTTTAAAATTTAAAAAAGAATATTTAACAAATTTAAATTAAATATTTGTTTTTTTATAATGAGGATTTATAAATGTTTATTGTTAAAATAAAAATGGGTTATATGAAATTATTAACATGGTTAAGATAGAGTTTTATGGATAAAATAAAAGATATTAAAGATAAAATTTCTAGTATTAAGAGAATACAAAAAATAACAAAAACAATGGAAATGGTATCTATTAGTAAAATGAAAAAAACAAAAGAAAGAATGGTTAATTTTAAACAATATTTTAATACTATTAATAGTATTATTATAAATACTCTTAGTACATATTTAGATTATGATAGTTTGTTCTTAAAGAAAGAAGAAGAATATTTAGAAAATAGTGTAGGCTTTATTATATTGACAACAAGTAAGGGTTTATGTGGTGGTTTAAATAATAGTTTATTAAGAAGTGCTATTGATAGAATCAGACTATGGACTAATAGTAATAAAGATGTTTTTATTTTTATAGTTGGGAAAAAAGGTTATAGTTTTTTTAGTCAATTAGGTTATAAGGTGATAACTGCATTTGATTATTTAGATGAGTATTTAAAAATTGAGGATATGTTTGGTTTTATTAATATTGTAGTTAATACTTTTTGTGATAAGAAGGTTGATTCAATCTATATGTTATATAATAGATATGTTAATAATGTGTCATCTAAAGTTTGTTTAAAGAGAATTTTACCATTATTGAATTTAAATAAAAATAAGAAATTATATAACAATGAATTATGGACCTATTTATATGAACCTAATTCAAGAGTTGTATTAGATACTTTATTAGAAAACTATATATATTTTCAAATATATCAAGGTTTGATTGAGAATATTGCTTGCGAACAGGTTTTTAGAAGATTATCTATGAAAAGTGCTACAGATAATACTTTTAATATTCTTAAGGATATTCAATTAATATTTAATAAGATTAGGCAATCTTCAATTACACAGGAGTTAACAGAGATTATGTGTGGGGTAAATTAATTTTTTATAAAGAGGTAGATATGGTTTTTGGGAAAATAATTGCTGTAATTGGTTCAATAGTAGATATTAGATTTTCTAAGGATTGTGTTCCAAAAATATATGAAGCATTGAGTTTAGATGGTGGACATTTAATTTTTGAAGTTCAACAGCAATTGGGAAATGGTGTTGTTAGAACAATACCTATGGGTAAAACGGATGGATTAAAACGAGGAATGTCTGTTTATTCTCTTGGTAAATCAATTCATGTATCTGTTGGAAATAAAACATTAGGGAGAATTATAAATGTTTTAGGGGAACCGATAGATGGTTTAGGTGATATTGATGCGGAAATGAAATATCCAATTCATAAATCTCCACCAGGTTATGTTGATCAAATAGGAAATTATGAAATATTAGAAACAGGAATTAAGGCTATTGATTTATTATGTCCGTTTCCAAAAGGAGGAAAGATTGGTTTATTTGGTGGTGCAGGTGTTGGAAAAACTGTTACAATGATGGAATTTATTCGGAATATAGCTATTAAACATGATGGATATTCTGTTTTTACCGGAGTAGGAGAAAGAATAAGGGAGGGTAGTGATTTTTATGATGAAATGAAATTATCTGGTGTATTAGATAAGGTTTCTCTTGTGTATGGACAAATGAATGAGCCTCCTGGGAATAGGTTGCGAGTTGCATTGACTGGTCTGACCTTAGCAGAAAAATTTCGTAATGATGGAAATGATGTTTTATTGTTTATAGATAATATATATCGTTATACGTTAGCTGGTGTTGAGGTTTCTGCATTATTAGGTCGTATGCCTTCTGCAGTGGGGTATCAGCCTACTTTAGCAGAAGAAATGGGTTTGTTGCAAGAAAGAATTGTTTCAACTCATAAAGGTTCTATCACTTCTGTTCAGGCAATTTATATACCAGCAGATGATTTAACTGATCCTTCTCCTGCTACTACTTTTTCTCATTTAGATGCTACTGTTGTGTTATCTAGACAAATAGCTGAACTTGGTATATACCCCGCTATTGATCCATTGAGTTCAAATTCAAAACAGTTAGATTCATTAATCATTGGTGATATTCATTTTGATGTAGCTAGTCGGGTAAAAAATGTGTTACAACGTTATAAAGAATTAAGAGATATTATTGCTATTTTAGGAATAGATGAACTTTCAGAGGAGGATAAATGTTTAGTTTATAGAGCTAGAAAAATACAGAGATTTCTTTCTCAGCCATTTTATGTTTCTGAATTATTTACTGGTATATCGGGTAAATATGTTTCTTTGATGGAAACTATTAAAGGTTTTAATGATATACTTTCTGGAAAATATGATCATATTCATGAGAAAAATTTTTACATGATAGGTAGTATCGATGAAATAGTTAAAAAAGATAATAATCAGTAATTTTATTATAGTTTTTTTATGAAAAAAAATATCAGATTTAGTTTGATAAGTACTAAAAAAGAGATTTTTTCTGGAATAGTCAAAATGGTTGTTGTTAATAGTGTTCTTGGAGATATAGGAATAATGCCAGGACATCATCCTTTATTGGCTATTCTTAAAAGTAAAAGTACAGTTAAATTGTTTTTTTCAAATGGAAATATAAAAGAATATATATTAGATTCTATAAGAGGATTTATTCAAGTACATCCATATCGTGTTATTATTTTAGTTGATACTATTTTAGATCATTGTTTTGGGTATTTTACACAAGATTTATTAAATGATAGAAGATTTATTAAAAGTTTAGGTTTAAATATGGATATAGTTAATTTTTATAAAATTAATAAGAATGAATATGGAGGGAATGAAAATATGGTTAATTTATTAAATTATTGTTTTAACATTAAAAGACTGTCTGCTTTAAAAATAGGAATAAGTATAATGAATTTTAATAAATCAGATAAATTTATTAAAATTAAATAGCAGTTGATATAGAAAATGATTTATATTTTTCGGACACATAATTATTGTAAGAATTAATTATTTGTTATTCAAAATATAATATTACTCATTAGAGTATAATTTCATGATTTTTTTTATTTGTTGTAATTTTTATGAATTTTTGAAGATTTTTCTTTGATCTTAGCTGATTTCCCTTTTAGGGACCGAAAATAGTATAGTTTTGCTCGTTTTACTAACCCTTGTTTTTTTATTAAAATGTTTTTTATAATTGGACTATATGTTGGTAAAACTCTTTCGATTCCTATGTTATGAGAAATTTTTCTTATAGTAAAAGAAGAGTTTAATCCTCTGTTTTTTTTTGCAATAACTATTCCTTCGAAGTTTTGTAATCTTTTTCTATTATCGTTTTCATTAATTATTATTTGAACTATTATTGTATCTCCAGGATTAAATTTTGGGATTTTTTTGTTTTTTGTTAAATTGAAGTTTATTTGATTAAGAATATTATTCATGTTTTTGCATATTTCCTTTTATAATTTAATATAAATTGTTAATTTATATTATTTTGTTATATTTGATATTTTAAAAAAATTATGTTTTATTTTAGTTTATGTTCTAATAAGTCTGGACGTTTTAGAATGGTGTTTTTTAAGCTTTTTTCTTTTCTCCATTTTTTTATTTTTGAATGATTTCCACTTAATAGTATTGATGGAACATTAAGATTATCTATTTTTATAGGTCTTGTATAATGTGGATGATCTAATAATCCATTAGAAAAGGAATCTTGAGTTATAGAATCTTTATTATTTAAGGTCCCAGGAATAAGTCGCGTAATAGCATCTATAAAAACCATTGCCGCGAATTCACCTCCGCTTATGATAAAGTCTCCTATAGACCATTCTTCGTTAACATGTTTTATTATGATTCGTTCATCAATACCCTTATATCTTCCAGATATGAATATTAATGATTGATTATTGTTTATTACATTTTTTAATAAGTAAGATTGTGTTATTTTTCTTCCATGAGAAGTTAAATATATACTTTTATGTGGTGATGGCATATTTTTTTTTGCTTGTATGATTGCTTGATAAATTGGTTCATACATAATTACCATTCCTGGTCCTCCACCGTATGGTCTATCATCTATTCTACGTTTTGAGTTTTTTGTATAGTTTTTTGGATTCCAAAAATTAATTTTTATTAATTTTTTTTTAATAGATCGACCTATAATTCCATATTTTAAAGAGTCAAACATTTCCGGAATAACAGTAATAACACCTAAATGTAACATTTGAATAAATTATAATTATGTTTATATTAAAAAATATTTTTTATTATTACTATCATTACCGTTAATTATGGCAAATAATAGTATTTTGATATTTAAAAAAATATATATAGTTGTATACTTATGAAGTATTATTTACTCTATGTTTTTCTTTTAGTAGAGAATATACTCGTTTAGATAGTTTTGCTCCAATATTTTTCCAATAATTTAATCGATCAATATTTATATAGAGTCTTTTTTTATCATTATCATTAATTAATGAATTGAAATATCCTATTTTTTCTATATATTTTCCGTTTTGTTTGTTTTTATTTTCTATTACTATTATTTTATAAAGTGATTTCTTTTTAGTTCCAGTTTTTTTTAGACGTATAATAAGCATAATTATTTTTATTTAGAAATATAATTTCATTATAAGTTGTAATATTACTTTATATAAATAAGGTATGTAATATATTATAATCGATTGATTAGTTTAGTCAAAATATTCTTATAAATTTTATTTGTTAATTTTTTTATTTATCTGTTTGGTTGTTAAATTAAATTTTAATTAACAATATTATTTATTAATTATAATATTTTTTTAATATGATTGCGATATTTGATCCTCCAAAAGCAAAGTGATTAGATAATGCTATATGGATATTTTTTTTTCTCATTATGTTAGGTATATAATCTAGATCACATTTTGGATCGGGATTATTTAAATTTATTGTAGGAAGTAGAATATTGTTTTTTAAACTTAAGATGATTGCAATAATTTGCATAACTCCTGATGCACCAATTGTATGTCCAATCATTGATTTTTGTGCAGTGATCGGTATATCATAAGCTTTGTTTCCAAAAATGTTTTTTATTGTTTGTGTTTCGATAATATCATTTAATTTAGTTCCTGTTCCATGCGCATGAATGTATTGTATATCAGATATATTGATTTTTGCATTTTTTATTGCTTTAGATATTGCTTTTTCTTGACCTTTAGAATTTGGTATTGTTATATGGTAAGCGTCGCATGAGCTTCCTATTCCAATGATTTCGGCTATTATTTTTGCTCCTCTTGTTTTTGCATGATTTAGCTCTTCTAATATTAGTATCCCTGCTCCATCTGCTATAACCATACCGTCTCGATTAATATCAAATGGTTTACATGCTTTTTTAGGATTGGTATTTTGGGTAGACATAATTCGGAGTTTACACCATGATGCCATTATGGTTTCCCATAGTAATGATTCAGATCCTCCGCATATAGCAATGTTTAAATTTCCATAAAGTATTTGTTCATAAGCATTTTTTATAGCTTCTGCAGAAGAAATGCAGGCGTTAGATGTTGTAGAGTTGATTCCTTTGATATCAAATAAAATAGCTATATGATTTGCGGTAGAGTTAGGCATTCCTTTTAATATACTTAATGCTGGTATTTTTTTCCAGTTTATTTTATAAAATGTTTGATATGCAGATTCAAGTTCAGGAAGTCCTCCTAAGCTTGTTCCAATAAAAATTCCTGCTTGATTAAGTTCTTTTATAGTTAGATTAGATGTTTTAATAGCTTGTTGTGTACAATAAATAGCGTATTTAGTTACTTTTGGGTAATAATTTTTATTTTTGAATTTTGGAATATCTATTATAGGTAAATCTTGTATTTCTCCAGCAATTTGTGTTGGATATGGAGTTGGATTATAATTTTTAATGCGATTTATTCCACTTTTTCCTTTTATTGCGGATTTCCAAAATGATTCGATTCCAATTCCAATGGAGGAAATTATTTCCATTCCTGTTACAACTACTCTTTTTTTCATTATTATTATATTTTTGATTAGTTTTGAAGTGAAATATTTTATTTTATAAACATATCAGTGATTGATTGTTAATTAATATTTGATTTTATTTTACAATAGATTTTGGTTTTACGTTGTGAGAATAGTTAAGTATATATGATATTAATTTTAATTAAACATAATTAAATTTTATATATGAATGGTAAAATAAATATTTTATATATTTTTTCTACAAAGAATTTTATATTTACATTTATTACAAATAGATGGTGTATGAGGATTTGGTGGATAGTGTCCTTTATTAAAATTATTTAAAAGGTTGACAATTTGATTGTAATATTTTTTTTGATAATAGTGTAAATTATTTTTTATAATTAGATTATTGCAAGAATTTGGTAGATTTTTATTAAAACTAATTCCTTTGTATGAAAAAGAATTAGTTTTTAATTTTTGAAATAATATAATACTAATATTATTTTTTAACAAGGTAAATAATGATAATTGTAAGTTATTTATTATGTTGTTTGTATTTTCATGTAGAAAGTTTTTTGGTAAATTACTTTTATAATCAATAATCCATAATTTTTTGTTTTTATCTTCGTCAATTCTATCAGTTCTGATATAAAAATTAATGTTGTTTATGTGAATAAGATGTTTGTTTTCTAGATATTTTATTTTAAAAGGTTCTCTTTTTTTTTCCCATTTTAGAGATAATTTTATTATTTGTTTTAATCGTGTTATTTCATTTTTTTTTACTAATGGATTTAATAGAAATAAAAATTTTTTTTGTAATAGGTTGATACTATTTTTAATAGATAAATTTATTAGGTATTTTATTGTTTTTTTATTAAATTTTAATAAATTATGTTGGTTTTTTAAGTATTTCCACAGTATTTCCATTGTTTTATGAAGAAGAATTCCTTTTTCTTTATTAATTATTTCTTCTGAGAATTGATAAAATTGTTTTTTTATATTCAAATGATAAAAAGATAGTGCTTTAAATGGACATTGAATAAAATTGTTTAATACGTTAATTCCATCTGTTAATATATTATTTTTTTTAAATGATATTCGATAATTTTCAGAAAAATTTATTAACTTATTATTTTTTTGTTTATTTGTGTTTAAAAATATTGGATAGATATTTTTTAGGTTTTTAATGATTGAATTTACAATTTGTAATTGTCCTGCATTATTGTATTTGGAATAACTAATAATAATATTCGATTTATTTTTTCGTAAACGTATTATATTTTTTTTTATTATATTTAAGGATTTTTTATAATTGTAGAATATTATTTTTTTTTTTAAGTTATTTGGTATAAACGAAGAGAGATTAAAAATTTTGTAATGATATTGTGTATCCATATTTTTAATCCATATCTCTTTCATAAAGGTTCCTGATGTTTTAAGTGGATTTAATATTTTAATATTAGTATATTTGTTTAATAGCAAAGAGTTAAATTCTATTAAATCTTTTAATGCTGTAATTGCTTGATTTTTATTCATATTTGAAATAAGTAATTTATATTGTCTTAATTTATCCAATGTTGCTAGTAAATATTGATAGCATTGATAATTATTCTTGGTGAGAGGATATTCTCCTGGAAATCCTAAATTTTTAAGACGTTTTTTAAAAATTATTATCCATTGTTTTGGAGATGTTTTTTGTGGATATGTTGTAATTGTTTTTAATGCATAACTAAGTTTTGGTGATTTTTTAGAAATTTTTTTACAAAAAAAATTGTAATTATTTTTTTTTTCTTCAAGGAAAAAACTGTTTTGCATTAGTTCTATTCTAGGTAACATTTCACTTTTTGATCCTATTAAGTAGGGGGATTGTAATAATAAATAATATTCTTCGTTGGTCATTTTTTTTTTATCAATATTGATCCATGTTAGTGCATGAGAAATTATTGGATAATTTTCTAATAAGTTTTCTGAAAAAATTTCAAAATTTTTGATGAAATTTTGTTGTAAGTTTCGTTTAATATTTTTTGATTGTTTTTTTAATTCAGGAATGATTATGCCAATATTATTATTTTGTTGTGATTGTTTTTTTGCCCATTGAAGGATTTTTTTATTTTCTTCTTTCTCATTTAAATTTTTACATAAAAAAATGTGTGATTTTGATATTTTAGAAAACGAATCATGTTTAGTAACAACATCAAAATGTTTTATTATATATTGTTGTTTGATCATTGATTTTTGTATTTTTTTTTGTTGATATGTGTAATAGTCAAAGTATAACCATATTATAATTTTTGAATTTAATTTAAATTTCCAGTTTAATATATAGTTAGCTATTTCTGTTTCACTTATAGAATTTAATTTAAATAACTTTTTTTTTAATTGGGAAATCCAATGTTGGAATTCTTTTGTTTTTTTTGTTAATGAAAAATTAGGATGTTTATAATTTATATTCCATGCATTACATTGCTTCCATCCTTTTTCAATAGATAGAAGTATACTTTCGTTAATTTTTTTTTTAGATAAAATTTGTCTCCATAGGAAGCGTATTTGAAAATTTTCTAGTATATTAGGATGGTTATATTGAGGATGCTGATTTATGATATTTTTAAAAGTGTATCTTAAAAACTCAGAATATGAAAAACAATTGGGTTTTTTTATAGCTATTTTTTTTTTCGCTTTTTTATAAAAATATTCTAATAATAATTCTTTTTTGATTATGAAATTTGGAACTATTACTATAGCGGATTTTTTCATTAATTCAAAAAGTATTTTTTTTTTATATAAAAAATTCATTTTATTTATATATAATTTTGTTATAAGATTAATATATTATTATTTTTAATAGATGAGAGCTATGGTAGATTTATTAGATAACTTTATATCTTTATTTTATTTATAAAAAAAAGATTGGTATGGGAAAATTTATAATTTCATTTTATAGAGATTTATTTGTTTATAAAATGTTTATTGGAATTTTTTATTTTAAATAAAAAATTTTATTTTGTAAAGTATAAAGTAGAAATATATTTTTTTATATATTATAAAATAATATATATAGTAATTTATTAAATATTTATATATGAAAGATAAGTTAATTGAAATTAAAATAATCAAAAAAAAAGTATACATTGATGATATAATTCCTAGATATGCTACTTTAGGTTCTTCTGGATTAGATTTAAGAGTATGTATTGATAGTCCTGTTTGTATACATCCTAATAGTACTATTTTATTAGAAACTGGAATTGCTATATATATTAAATATAGAAATATTGCTGGGATCATTTTGCCTAGATCTGGTTTGGGCCATAATAATGGGATAGTATTAGGAAATTTAGTTGGATTAATTGATTCAGATTATCAAGGAGAGATAAAAATTTCTTGTTGGAACAGAGGTGGAAGTAATTATTTAATTAATCCTGGAGAGAGAATTGCTCAGTTAGTATTTATATCAATTAAAAAAGTAAAATTTAATATTGTAAGTTCTTTTAAAAAAAGTAAGAGATCTGATCATGGATTTGGAAGTACTGGTAGATAAGATATTTTTAAATAAATATTGCAAGAATTAGTAAAAAATGAAATGTAAGTTTATGTACGTAGTACATATATTATATTTATTTTTAGTAAGAGAGTTGTTTATTTTAAATTTTATTGTTTATAAAACAATGTATATATATTTTATATAGGAATTAATTTAATTGATGTTGTTGGTGGAGATTGTTTCCATAGACTAATTACATACCCACCAAGTCCTGATCCTGTAGGTTTTGCTGTAATAGCACCTAAATTTAGTAATAAGTTTATGTGTTTTTTAAGATGTATATTAATTAAACCCCATTCTTTAAAGCAGTTATGTGCCTGTTGTATAGATTGAGCTAAATAATAAATAGAATTTTTTGGGTCTTTTTTTTCTAAAGAAAAAATAGCTTTTGTTACGCTATTTTTCATTTCTATATCAATTCTTTTAGCTTTTTTTTTATTTTTTTTCCATAAATTATTAACTTTATTAATGCAAAAAGAGGTTTTACTTGTTTTTCCACAGGAAGATAAAAACCATTTTGGTTTCCAAGTTTGATTAATTATTTTATTTGTTCCATTTTTAAAATAAGTACCTATTTTTGATGAGACTCCAATGATATCAATTCCACTACTTTTTTTATGAAAACGCATCTCTATTTTTTTTGCAAAAGGATAAATTAATTCTGGTTGTAAATTATATACTCTAGTAAGTAATTTTGCTATTACAAATGAAATAGCAGCAGATGAGCCCATTCCCATTCCCATTGGAATATTGTTATATATATTTATATAGCCATTAAAGTTATTTGTTTTTTTTTCTATTAATTTTAGTCCATATTTAAGTGTTTTTCGAAAGATTTTAGATATATTTGTTTTTATATTGTTATTATTACAGGATATATGTAATGTGTTAGAATTGATATTTTTATATTTTAAATAAAGTATTTTACTTTTTATAGGATAAACTATAGCTCCATATCCTCTTAATACTGAATGTTCTCCAGTTAATATCCATTTTCCATGAGCAATAATTTTAATATCATTAAAGTATGTCATAATTTTGTTTTATACAGTAATTTTTAAAATTTAAAGCTAATTTTGTTTGGTCATTTCTATATAATAGGTGTATATTTGGACCTGCATCCATCGTTATGATAGGTCCGTCTTTTTTTACTTTCCATAATTCTTTTAACATTAAAAGTGCATTTTCTGTTTTTTGATTTATATAGGAAAAAGATGGTTTACTAGTTATAAATAATCTATGTAGATCAAAAAATTCTTCCCAACATATTTTATAAATATTTTTCCAATGTTTATATTTGATGGCTTTAAATAATTTTTTTAGGTTATTATTTGCTCTTTTGTGTCGTGTTTTAAAATAGGTACTAGTTTCTATTAAATTATGTGCTTGGGTTGATGATATGTATTTTTTTTTTTTATCAATGAGAATAATTTGATGTTTTAGATTATTATAATTTATTTTTGGTGATAAAACCAAATTATTTTTTTTCCATAGTGTCCATGGAGAAAAAAATGATCTGCAAGATGATCCTGATGCCATTCTGCTTATGTTAGCTTGTTTTGTAATTGATGGGATAGGACACTGCTTAATTGTACTGATTGCTAATATTGCACATTTAGTTAATGCTGCAAAACTTGATGCAGAACTTGATATGCCAGCACTTATCGGAAAATTATTGTTTGATTGAACAATAAATGATCCTTTATAGTTAAAATATGATTTTATCCTAGATAAATGTTTTAAAAAACGTTTTTGTTCTGATATAGATAGTAAAAAAATATTTTTTGTATGGTTAGTTTTTGTTATTGATAGCGGTTTCCATAAATCTTGTTTTATTTTTTTATTATATTCTAATAAAACTGTACTTTTAAAACGGTTTAAAGTATAAGATAATGATGAATTTATAGGTAAGTTATTGATTTTATTTTTTTTCCCCATATATTTAATCAGTGCAATATTAGATGGTGCTTGTGCGATCCATTTCATAATATGAATTTAATGTAAAAGTGTTTTTTATATATGTAATATACATTATGTAGATGATTAATAATATTTTATGTATTGTAAAATATTTTTTTATTATGGAAAATATTTTTATTTATTATTATATAGATAATGGTTTAAGGTCTTTTAGATTTTTTCCTATGTTAATTGTTATTTTTAATGGAATGTTTATGCTAGTAACAACATTTTCCATAATGAGCTTTATTTTGTGAGTTGCTTCAATTAAGTGAGAGTCACAAACTTCGAAAATTAATTCGTCGTGTATTTGCATAATTATCCATATAGGAAATTTTTGTGATTTACACCAGTTATAAGTTAAGATCATTGCTTTTTTCATAATATCTGATGCTGTTCCTTGTATAGGAGCATTAATTGCTGTTCGTTCTAAAGATGTGTTTTTAATAAGTTTTTTTTTGTTGTTTATCAAGTATATACGTCTTCCAAATAATGTTTTTACATATTTTTTTTTTATAGCTTTTTTTTGTGTACTTTTTAAGTATTTTTTTAATTTAGGATATGTTTTATAATAGGATTCAATATATTGTTGTGCTTTTTTTTGGTCTGTATTTAATTGTTTTGATAAGCCAAATGCTGATATTCCATAAAGTAAACTAAAATTAATTTTTTTTGCATATTGACGTTGATCATAGGTAATTTCTTTTATTTTTGTAGAGAATATTTCGCTGGCTGTTAATGTATGAATATCTATTCCTTTGTTGAAGTTTTGAATAAGTTTTTTTTCTTTAGATAAAAATGCAGCAATACGTAATTCTATTTGTGAATAATCTGCAGATATAAGAGTGAATTTTTTATGAGAGATAAATGCTTGTCTAATCATTTTGGCTTGTTCTTTTTTAATTGGAATATTTTGTAAATTAGGTTTGTTTGAAGATAATCTTCCGGTAATAGTTGTTGTTTGATTGTAATTAGTATGAATTTTCTTTTTGATTGGATGTATATGTTGTAGTAATGATTGTATATATGTTGTAATAGTATTATATAAGGTTCTATATTCTAGTATTAAATTTGATATTTTATATTTATGAGATATTTTTTTTAATACAGATTCTGATGTAGATGGTTTGCCTTTTGATGTCCTTTCTAGTACAGGGATTTTTAAGTTTTTAAATAAAATTTCTTGTAATTGTTTAGTAGAATTTAAATTGAATGGTTTATTTGTTAAAGAAAAAATTTTTTTTTTAACTATAGATATACGTTTTTCTAAGAGATCTTTATGATTTAATAGTATTTTTTTATTTATTAAGATTCCTTTGTTTTCTATTGATGAAAGTATTTTTATGATTGGAATTTCAGTGTCCAGTAATATTTTTTTTTCTTTAATATTTAACATTTTAAATAATTTTTTATGAATCATATTGATGATGATAGTTTGTTTTATTAAATCAAATTCGATGTTAAAAGTAGGTTTTGAAATGCATTTAATTTTATATTCATTTTTTGATAAATCATATTTTAAATATCTATTTGAAAGATCGTGTAAATTATTGGAATTAATGGAATTATTTATGATAAAAGATTCAATTGTTATATCAAAAAGATTTCCATTTAAATTGATATTGAATTGTTTTAGAATTTTATATTCATTTTTTATATTAAATCCAATTTTATTTATTTTTGGATTTTCTAATATTATTTTTAATATATCTAAAATTTTATATTGGTTTAATTTTGTTTCGTGGTTGTTTTTATTCATGTTTATTGGTATATAGTAAATATTATTTTTTATAATGATTAGAATTGTTATAGTTGTTTTGTTTGTGTTGTGTAAGTTTTGATGGTTTTTAATTTTAATTAAGCACTCTTTAGAGGAGTTTAAATGATTGATGAAATTTTTAAAAGTTTTGTAGTGATCTATAGGTATTATTAAGTATTCTTTATTGTTTTTTTGTTTGATTTTGTACATAAATTTTTTGTTGAATAAAAAATTAAATTTATATATTTATTTTAAATTCCATTTTTTTACTTAATTGATTTAATAATTGTTTATTTGGTTTTTTTATATTTAAATTTTTAATATTATGGGGTAAATTAATATTTTTTTGTATAGTAATTAGTTTTTTATATATAGGGAGATATTTTATAGATTTTTGTAGGTAATATCCGATTTTCCCTTTAATAGAATGAGAGTTTTTAATTATATTTTCTAATGTGTTATAAGTTTTAATCCATTTTACAGCTGTTTTTGGACCACATTGAAATATTCCAGGTATATTATCTGATTGATCTCCGATTAAAGATAAATAATCTATAAATTGAGTTGGTCTAATACTGAATTTTTTTAAAATTTTATTTTCATCAATAATTTCATTATTTTTTGTGTTAATGATCGTGGTTGTTTTATTAACTAGTTGTAGCATATCTTTGTCTGTTGTTGAAATAATTACTGGAATATTATTTTTTTCATATTGGTTTGCAATTGTTCCTATTATATCGTCTGCTTCTATTCCTTTAATAAATAAAGTATGAATGCCCATGGCATTTAATATTTTTATTAGAGGTATGAATTGACAGATTAATTGGCTTGGGGTTTTATTTCTATTTTTTTTATATTGAGGATAAAGTTTATGCCTGAAAGTTTTTTCTTTACAATCAAATATAATAGCCATTTTTTCTGGAGAGAAAACTTTTAATATTTGTTTGATCATTTTTATCACTCCATATATAGCATTAGTTGGGAAATTTGTAGAAGTTTTTAATATTGGTATAGCATGGAATGCACGAAAAAGATAAGAAGATCCATCTATTAGTATTAAAGGTTTCATTATTTCTATTTTTGAATTTAAATATTTTTAAAAATATTAAGTTTATTTTTTAATATTTTAGCGTTATAAAACATGTAATTTTATTACACATAATTTTAATAATTATTTAAATACTTTTCTAAAGTTTGTTAGTAATTTATGAAAAATATTTACTGTAAATAAAGTTTAATCGTAAGTTTGTATTTTTAAAATATAAATTATATAACATCTAAAATGTTATCTTAAATAGTTTTATGAATTTTTATTCTGATAAAATTTAAATTAAAAAATATTTTTTTAAAAATTGTAATACTTGAAAAATTTCATTATATGCTATTGTAATAGCTAATTTAATTAAATTAATATTTTTAATTGATTATTTATAGGTTTTATTTTAAATAAAAAATGATTATTATAATAAGTAAAATGTATGTTATTTTTATTTTTTTTAATAGAAAATTTTTTATGTGCAAAATATTTTTTTGATCAGCTTTTTTGGTATTATTTTTTATTTCTTTTTCTTTAATCAGTTGTAAAGTATCATATATTAAATCTGGAATATATGGAACTTTTTTGTTTAATGAGGTTATTTTTTTTTTTATTTTTTTTATGAATGATTTGATTCCTATTTGTTCTTTAATCCATTTTTCTAGTAATGGTTTTAGTGTATTTAAAAAGTTTAGTTCTGGATATAATTGTCTTATTAACCCTTCTATTGAAAATAGGGTTTTTTGTAGCAGAATCAGTTGAGGTAATATTTTTATTTTAAATGCATTAGCTATTTCTAAAATATGTAATAAAATTTCTGAAATTTTAATATCTTTTATGGTTTTTTTAAAAATTGGTTCAAATATGATTCTAATGGAATTTTCTAATTCTTCTTGAGAGGTTTCAATGGGAATCCATCCAGATTCTATGTGTAATCGAACAATTTTTTGATAATCTTTATTTATAAAGGCATGTAAATTTTCAATAAGATATGTTTTATCATGATCATTTATTGTTCCTATGATTCCAAAATCAATGAGAACATATTTTGGTTCATGATTTTTAGAATATAATGTAGAAATAAATATATTTCCAGGATGCATGTCTGCATGAAAAAAACAATCTCTAAAGATTTGAGTAAAGAAAATTTTTAATCCTATTTTAGCTATTTTTTTTAGATCTATTTTATTGTTTATCAATTTATCAATATTTGAAATTGGAATTCCATATATACGTTCCATTACTAAAATATTTTCTTTAGTATAATCCCAAAAAATTTTTGGAATATAAAGATAATTAGAGTTTTTAAAATTTTGTTTTAATTTACTAGCATTTGCTGCTTCATATTTTAAATTAAGTTCATATGAAAAATTTTTTTTAATTGAATCGATAATTTCTTTTAAATTTAACCATTTTATTTTTTTATAAAAAAAATTGAATATCTTTATGGTGTTAAAGATAATATTTATATCTTGTTCTATAATTTTTTTGATGTTTGGTCGTAAAATTTTTACAGCAACTTCTTTTCCATTTTTTAGTTTAGCAATGTGAACTTGTGCTATAGATGCTGATGCGATTGGGTTTATATTAAATTTAGAAAAAATTTTATGTACAGGTTGTTTAAATGAAGTTTCTATTATAGAAAGTGCATGTTCTCCTGGAAATGGAGGTACTTTATCTTGAAGTTTATATAGTTCTGTGATAATGTCTTGAGGAAAAATATCTGATCTCATGGAGAGAATTTGTCCTAATTTAATAAAGACAGGACCCAATGTTTCTAGAGCTTTTCTTATAGATTTTCCTCGATTGATTGGTTTTTTTTTGAACCATATCCATGGATTTAAATAAATAATAAATTTAAAAGAAGAAAAAAAGTTTAGTGATAAAATTATTTGATCTAAGTTGTTTTTTAAAATTATTTTGTATATATATATTATTCTAATAAGTTGCTTTATTTTATTCATATTTATATAATTATATTGTAAATTGTGTATGTTATAAATTTATATATAGAATTTACTGAAATAAATATTGGTAATATACATTCATTGTTAATAATAGTTAATTTTATTATATTTAAATTTTTTATTTATTTTTTAATTTTATTTTCTGATTTATTTTTTTGTAGTTTTTTTTATTTATAAGTATTTAATATTTATAAGCTGTATGTAGAGATACAATACCATAATGTAAATCATAATATGAACAATTTTGAAATCCTGATTTTTCAATCATAAATTTTAATTCTTTTTGCGAAGGATGCATTTGAATGGATTCTACTAAGTATTTATAGCTATTTTCGTCTTTGGCAAATATTTTTCCTAGTTTTGGTATTATATGAATTGAATACCAATTATATAATTTTTTAATTAATATAGGTTTTGGATGTGAAAATTCTAAAATTAATATTTTTCCTCCTGGTTTACAAATGTTAAACATCGATCTCAATGTTTTTTCTTGGTTAGTTATATTTCTTAGTCCGAAACTAATTATGATGCAATCGAAGCTGTTTTTATGAAATGGTAAAGATTGAGCATTTGCTTGGATAAAAAAAGTGTTTTTAATTATGCCTAAATCTAGTAGTTTGTTTCTTGATATTTTAAGCATTTCATAATTTAAATCTACGAGAAAGAACTTTCCTATTCCTTTTATTTTTTTTTTCAATAAAATTGTTATATCTCCTGTACCACTGGCTAAATCTAGTATTATTTGTCCAGGTTTTACTTGGCTATTTTTAACTGTAAATTTTTTCCATTTATAATGTAATCCTAAAGACATAATGTTGTTCATTAAATCATATTTTTTTGATATTCTTGTAAAGATATTCATTATTTTTTTTTCTTTTTCTTTTAGATTTATTAATCTATATCCAAAATGTGTTTTATTGTATATTTTTTTCATTAAAGTATTTTTATTTTATTTTGGGTTGTAGAGTTTTATATTTATTAGATTTTTATTGGAATATGTTTTATATAAAAAATTTTTTTATAAAAATTTAATATATCTTTCTCCATTTGCATCTTTAATAATTTTATTTTTAATTGGAATTATGTTATTTAATATTTTTAATCCTAATGATCGTAATTTAATAATAGATTTTTTTGGATGATATAAAGTGTATTTTAATATTTCTGTTGTACATATAGCTTTCCATACATGTTTTTTTCTTTTGCAATTATATAGTTGTAAAGCTTTTTTTGAGTTTAGATTATTATTAAATTTTTTTAAACAGTTAATCCAAACTAATATATCATATATTCCTATGTTAAATCCCATTCCAGTTATTGGATGAATTGTATGAGCTGCATCTCCTAATAATATCCATTTATTTCCAGAATATTGCTTTGTGTTATGTATTTTTATTGGAAATATGTGTCGTTTACTTTTTAATATTATTTTTCCAAGTTTATTATTTAATATTGTTTGTAGTTTAGAAGTAAATTCTTGTTCTTTAAAACACATCATTTTTTTTGATATATTACAAGGCAAAGACCATATTATAGATGATATTTTTTTGTTTTTTAATGGTAAAATAGCTAATGA